>CAYXNI010000223.1:0-4993 GCA_964466285.1 uncultured Planctomycetota bacterium
CGGGCACCCCCGCCAGCCGCCCCAGGACGAGCCGGCCCTTGTGCGTCTCGACCGTGGTCACGGGCATCCCGGGCAGATCCGCGTACGGCACGATCACCTCGGCCTCGATCTGTTTGGCCAGCGCATCCAGCCCCGTGCCCAGGATGATCCCGACCCGGGCCTCATCCTTCCAATGCTGGCGAACCGCCGCCACGCACCCATCGACTCGCTGTCTGCTCTCTCCCATTCTGTCTCTCCCAAGGCACCACAAACCTGTTCAAGGAGCAACCACTGACGACCCACTGCCGGCAACGGCACACTCGCTCGCGTCCTCTCCGCCGGGCCATTATAGTTTACACGCGAAACTAAGGCAAGTTCCGCAGCTTTTCGAACAGAAAGGAGATTTCCCGGGTAAGCCGCTGCCCCGCTTCGTCGTCGGACAGGTTCTCGAACTCCTCGGGCGGAACGGGCACTCCGTAGTTGATCCGCACCTGCCTGGGCCGGGGCAGCAGGCGAGACCTCGGCCACGCCCCGTAGGTCCCGTCCACGGCCACCGGAATGACCGGCACACGCGCCCGCCGCACCAGCAGCCGGAACCCGCCCTTGATCGGCTGCAGCCGGCCGTCCGAAGTCCGCCTTCCCTCCGGGAACATCACCAGAATCTCGCCCGCCTTCAGGTGCTCGATGGCCAGCCGGATCGCATCCTTGTCCGACTTCCCGCGTTTGACCGGAAACACACCGACCAGGCTCAAGACCGCCGCGAACAATGGGTTCGAGAACAGCGTATCGCGCGCCATGTAGACCAGCGGCCGCCGCGCGGCGATCCCGATCAGCGGCGGGTCCAGATAACTCTGGTGGTTCGACAGCAGCAGCGCCCCGCCCTCAACCGGGAGGCGCTCTTGGCCGTACGCGCGCACCCGGAAGAAAAAACCCAGCACCACGCGCGTAATCTGCTTGGCGAAATAGTGGAACAGAATCTCCGTCTTACCCGCCACTCAACAGCCCCCTTCCGGCCAGGACGGCGATCATGTGATCCACCACCTCATCGATGCTCATGCGGGACGAGTCGACATACTCGGCGTCCGCAGCCCTGCGGAGCGGCGAATTTTCGCGCCCCGAGTCCCGCCCGTCACGCACAATCACCTGGCGCTTCAGCTCCTCGAACGAAATCTTCTCGCCCTTGGCGGCCAGCTCGGCGAGCCGGCGGCGTGTGCGCTCCTCCACCGACGCATCGAGGTAGAACTTCGCCGGCGAGTCGGGGAACACCACCGTCCCGATGTCACGGCCCTCGGCCACCATCGGGCCCCCGCCCGCCGCCTCGCGCTGAAGCTCCACCATCCGTTTCCTCACCCCCGCCGCCTGCGAAGGATAGAACGAATGGTTCGTCACTTCCAGCGACCGGATCGCATCCGTCACGTCCGCCCCGTCGAGCAGCACCCGTGGACTCTCAAGCGTCCCGCCAAGCTCGATACTGGCCGACCGGGCCGCCTCCGTGAGCGCCCCCGCGTCCTCCATGTTCACGCCGCTGCGGAGCGCCTTCAGCGTGACCGCGCGGTACATCGCCCCGGTGTCGAGATACCGGAACCCCAGCCGCGCCGCCAGCCGCCGCGCCACCACACTCTTGCCCGCGCCCACAGGGCCGTCGATCGCAATGACCAGGTTCTTCATGGCAGTTCAGCCTAAGGTCTAAAGTTCGGATCGGTTACGAGTCGCCGCCGCCCGCCGTCCGGGCCTTGACCTCCTTCAGGCGCTTCTCGATCCATTCGGCCTCCGGCGCGAGACCATGCTTCCCGTAGAAGCCCAGCAGCTCGCCGTAACGCTTCGCCGCGTCGAACCCCCGGTTCCACTGGAGTTTCCTCAGGCACACCGGGCAGAGATGGAGCGGCCGGCGGTCGGATTCCGGCAGCGAATTGCTCCCGGCCATGTTGCACTCGAAATACACGCAGTGCGCCATCGAGAACGTGTGACCGGTCTCGTGGGTCATGGTCTTGAGCGTCCGGCGCAGCACCACGGTCTCCTCGTCCTTGGGCGCCTTCTCACCGTAGAACGACGGGTAGTACCGGGCCAGCGACTGCACGGCGACGCGCTCCCGCAGGTACGCCTCGCCGAACACGAAGTTCCAGCCCGGTCCCGGATAGATGTCCGCGCACGTGATCCCCACGTACGACGCGGCGTCGTCGGGAAGGCGGGGAAGGAGGATGCCGCTGGTGATGCTCGAGGTCAGGTACTGCGGCCCCGTCTCTCTCTGGCGGAACCCCTCCTTCGGCAAATCGACCGGCTTGAGCAGGTCGACCTTGCACTGGAAGTAGATGGCCATGAACTCCCGCATCGCCTCGAGCAGCTTCTCCTGCTGCGGCGTGAACGGCCCGACCGGCTGCAGCACGATGCGGTTCCGCTCGCGCGTCAGCTTGATCGGGCGCGACTCGACGTACTTCTCGAACGTCTCGCCCGCCTCGTGGTGCGCGGCCAGCCAGTCGCCCCCCTGGGGATACACCAACGGAGGGAACAGCTCCGACGCCGCGTACGACTTCGCGTATTCCTGCCACTTCTCCCACCGGGTCTTCAAGTCATCCGCTCCATGGCCACACGCCGTGAAACATAACGCCAAGGCCGGCAGCAGAAGCAACAGAAGGAACGAGAACCGCGTGTGGTTCTCTTGCCCCGTTGCCACAGTCTTTCCCCTCGGTGCGTTCACGTCGCCTTCTCCTTCTGGCGGCCCTTGTCCCGGCGCCGCCGGCGCATGATCCTCCGGACGAGTGCGGGCGGGAACAGGATCGAACGCACGAGCTCGAACCGGCCGAGGAACCTCCTCTCGCCGGGCGTCAGTTGCTCGGGCGACAGCAGCCGCTTCATCTTGAGCATGCCGGCCCGGTCGAACAGGCCGAGCAGCGAAACAAGCCCCTTGCGAAACGGGAGCCACGCGGGCACCCGCACCGCCGAGGCGAAGTCGACCAGGTACACGCGGCCGTCCTTGTCGAAGAGGAAATTCTTCCTGTTACGCAGGTCAAAGTGGACGATGCAGCGGCGGTGCATCTCGCCGACCAGGCGCATGCAGCGCTCATACACCTCGGGCGGGACCTTGGCCCCGCGGCGGATGTCTTTTCTCCGGAGCCGCACGTTGTCGATGTACTCGATCAGGAAGCCGTCCCGGTCGATCATCCGGCAGGCCCGCGGCACGCCTTCCACGCCGTCGAGCGCGCGGTAGATCGCGAACTCGCGTGCGATCAGCCGCCGGCCGAACAGGCGGCGGAATAGAGGAGGGGCGCCGCTCATGTCCTTGAAGACGGCTCTGTGCCCGTCCATTTCGATGATCTTGACGCGGGCGTCGAGCGGCCTCAGGCGCCCGATCTCCCGGACCACGTATCGGCCGATGTTCCCGCGCGTAAGTCCGTCAAACATTCCCTGTTCCTGAATGACGCATCATGAATGACAAATGACGAATGTCGAATCAAATCAAAATGACAAATACACAATGACCGACCAAAGGGCCTCGCGAGCGCCGCTGCAACCCGCCGTTACGCCGCACAATCCTCGCATATCCTCCGTCATTCGCTCATTCGTCATTCCCTTGTTTGATTCGTCATTCCGTCATTCGTCATTATTCCATCAGTCATTCACTTCACGACCAAGCCGAGCTCTGCGAGCATGTCCCGAAACTGCTCCGCGTTCACCGCCGCGTGCCCCGCGTGGCAGTTGTTGAAGAACACGTACACGGCGTCCGTGATGTCCGCCAGCTTCTTCACCTTCGGCGTCCATTCGGCCAGCTCTTCCTTCTTGTACAGGTAATTATACCTTTCCTTGCCGCCGCCCTCGTACCACTTCGACTTGTCCCGGCTGTGGAAGCGGAGGTAGGCGGTGCGGGTCGTGGCCTCGGCGGCCGGCGGCATCAGCCCCAGGCCCTCCGGTTCGTCCACGCAGCAGAACCCGAGCCCATGCCCGCGCAGCAATCCGAGCGTCGAGAGCTTCGACCAGTCACGGTTGCGAAACTCGACCACGGGGTTGTACCCCGCGAAGTCCTCCGCGAGCTGCTCCAGGTACTCGCGGCTCGCCGGCTCGTTCTTGAAAGAATATGGGAACTGAGCGAGGACCCCGGCGAGCACGCCGCCCTCGCGGGCCGGCTCGACGCCCTCCTTGAACGGTTTGGCCGCCTCGCGGTTCCGCTTGTGAGTCGTCTCGGAGTGCGCCTTGACGAACAGGCGGAACTCGGGCGGAAGCTTCTTGACGATGGCCGCAATCGTCCGGGCGGACGGCTGGCGGTAGTACGTGAAGTTCAACTCGACGGTGTGGAACCGCTCGGCGTAGAGGCGGAGCATGTCGCGGCTGCCGGTCCCGGACGGGTACCACGTGCCCACCCAGTCCTGATAGCTGTACCCTGACGTGCCGACGCAGATCACCTTTTCGCCTTTCTCCTGTTTGCCTTGCTTCCGGATTATATGTGAGCGTCGGCGTGGGTGTCAAATCGAATCGGGGCGCCGCGAAAGGAACGAAGTGCCGGCCCGTGTTCACGTTACAGCCGGATGAAGTTGAGGCTGCCGCTGACGGCAGCGGCTGGTCCAGGCTGCACGGAACAGCGGCTGTGTGCCAAGAGGCCGAGATAATTCCCACGCGCACTTTTCCGGGCGGGTGGAATGTTTATAATGGTTGTGTTCGTGTGTGGCACAAGCCTGTCGATCTCTGCGGCGGTTGCGCCGCCTTTCTTGTGGAGGATCGTGACGTTGGCCGAACCGACTGGTGGTGCTCTCAATCTCAAGCCCCTGCGGCTGTTCGTGGCCGACCGGGTGGGGCCGTTCTTCGAGCGGATTCTGCGCGAGCGAATGGATCTTGTGCTCGCGCTCCACGTCATCGGCAGCGCGGTCACCGAGGACTTCGATCCGGAGCGCTCGGACATCAACTCGCTCGTCGTACTGCGGGACATGGACCTGGACTTCCTCGACCTGCTCGGGTCGCTCTGCCGCGAGTTCGACGACGCCCGCCTGGGTCCGCCCATGCTCATTACGCCCAAATACATCGAGCG
>CAYXNI010000224.1:0-4993 GCA_964466285.1 uncultured Planctomycetota bacterium
GTTCAGCGAATCGTAGGCCACGGAGATCTTTCCATGATCGAGCGGGTGTACTACCCATCCCGACCGGTCAAAGGTGCAGCGAAAGATGAGCACCTTCGGCGACGATTTGCTGGCAGATGATGGGAAATAGAAGGGAATACTTTTTTTGGGCCCCACATGGGCTCCACGAAAAAAAGACGCTCTCGGTAAGCATTGTTGCACAAGTACTTACCGAGAGCGAGCTCAACTGGCGGAGAGGCAGGGATTCGAACCCTGGGAGAGCAAAAGCCCTCACTGGTTTTCGAAACCAGCCCGTTCGACCGCTCCGGCACCTCTCCGAAAGGGCCGCAGAACATCCTTGCTCTTACTGCCCTCACTATACCCGTGTGCGAAGCAGGCGTCAAGCCGGACCGCGCATACGCCTAGCGGCTGGCGTCACCCATGCTCATGAGGAACTCGGCGTTGGTCTTGGTGCGGCGGAGACGCTCGCGCAAAAGCTCGATGGCCTCGAACGCGTTCATCTCGGCCAGGACCTTGCGCAGGATCCAGATGCGCTGCAACTCGTCGGGATGCATCAGCAGCTCTTCTTTGCGCGTTCCCGACCGGTTGACGTCGATGGCCGGGTAGATTCGGCGGTCCGCCAGGCGGCGATCGAGCACCAGTTCCATGTTGCCCGTGCCCTTGAACTCCTCGAAGATGACTTCGTCCATCCGCGAGCCCGTCTCGATGAGTGCGGTGGCGAGGATGGTGAGGCTCCCGCCTTCCTCGATGTTACGTGCGGCGCCGAAGAAGCGCTTGGGCTTCTGGAGCGCGGTGGCGTCGACGCCGCCGGACAGGATCTTGCCGGAGTGCGGAACCTCGGTGTTGTAGGCGCGGCCGAGCCGCGTGATGCTGTCGAGCAGGATGACGACGTCCTTCTTGAACTCGACGAGGCGGCGGGCCTTTTCGATGACCATCTCGGCGACCTGGCAGTGCCGGCTGGCGGGTTCGTCAAACGTGGAACTGATGACCTCGGCGTCCACGCCTCGCGTCATTTCCGTCACTTCCTCGGGCCGTTCATCGATGAGCAGCACCATGGCCTCGACCTCGGGGTTGTTGGCCGTGATGCTGTTGGCCATCATCTTGAGTAGAACGGTCTTGCCCGCCTTCGGGGGCGAGACGATGAGGCCGCGCTGGCCCTTGCCGATGGGTGCGATGAGGTCGATGATCCTCGTCTCAAGCTGTTCGGGCTGGCGCTCAAGCAGAAACCGGCTCTCCGGGTGCAGCGGCGTGAGGTCCTCGAAGACGGTCATGTCTTGCAGGATGATCGGGTCTTCGCGGTTCACGGCTTCGACCCGGAGCAGGGCGAAGTAACGCTCGCTTTCTTTCGGGGATCGGATCTGCCCGGAGATCATCTGGCCGGTGCGAAGGCCGAAGCGCCGAATCTGCGACGGCGAGACGTAGATGTCGTCGGGGCAAGGCAGGTAGTTGTAGCCCGGGGAACGGAGGAAACCGAACCCTTCGGGGAGGACTTCGAGGACGCCTTCGCCGAACATGAGACCGTTCTTGTTGGCCCGCTCGCCCAGGATGCGGAAGATGAGGTCTTGTTTCTTGAGGCCCGTGTAGCCTTCGATGGCTGCCTCCTTCGCGAATCCGTGGAGCTCGGCGATGGTCATTTTCCTGAGGGTGGCGATGTTGATGATCTTCTTGGCCTGCTCCGTGCCCGCGCCCGTGCCCGCGCCCGTGCCCGCGCCCGTCTCGACCTTCGCGGCCTTCTCGGGCTCTTCGGCCTCGACATTGAGTTCCGCGGCCGGAGGAACGGCCTTTTCGGCGTGTTGCTGTTCGGGTTTAGACTTGCCCTTCCTGGGCCTCTTCTCTGCCATTTCTATTCTCCAATGCGTTTGAAATTAGCGGCCACGAGCGCCACCCGTTCCCGGGTGGAGGCGAGGCCGCCGCTGTTTACGATCACAAAGTCTGCCGACTGGCGTTTGCGGTCAAGCGAGTCCTGGTGGACTTCACGACGGTGTATCTCATCGGGGGTCCAGTGCCGGTCTTTTTCGAGCCGCCGCGACCGCGTTTGCGGCTCGCACTCGACGAAGACGACGGCGTCACACAGATCGATCAGCCCGCTCTCGACGAGCAGCGGAGCGTCGATCACGCACATCGCCGGACCACCGGGGTTCTTACATTCTGCGGCCTCCTTTCGCACCCGCTCGATCACGCGCGGATGCAGCAAACGGTTCAGGTGACCGAGTTCCTCCGGGTCACCAAATACCACATCGGCCAGTTTCTCCCGGTCGAGCGCCCCATCCGGCTTGAACATCACCGCACCCCAGCGCGCCCTGATGGCCTGCCTGATCTCCGGGGCATCGTGCAGTTCGGCACAGATTGCGTCGGCGTCGAGCACCTTCGCGCCCAGTTCGCCGAAGAGCCGGGCGACCGTCGATTTGCCGCTCCCGATCCCGCCGACGATGCCGACGACGGCGCAGGAGTGAGCGCAGGGGCGCTCGGCCGCATAAGAGCATGGGCTCATGGGAGCATGGGCGCGCGGGCGTCCGGCCGTACATCTCGCTCTGGTCTTGCCTCTCGCGCTCATGCGCCCACGCTCCTATGCACACATGCTCCCATGCACACATGCTCCCATGCACCCATGCTCTTACTTCACCTCCAGCCAGTTGCGGCCCACGCCGATGTTCACCTTGATCGGCACGTCCAACCGTGCGACGCCGCACATCTCGCTGTCGATCATCGGCCGCTCCGCGTCCACCTTGCCCTGGGGCATCTCGAAAAGAAGTTCGTCGTGGATCTGGAGAAGCATCACGGCGGGACGCTGCTCCGTCTCGATGCGGCGGTGGATGCGGTTCATGGCGATCTTGGCCATGTCGGCGGCCGTGCCCTGGACGACCGCGTTCACGGCCATTCGCTCGGCATATTTCCGTTCCACGTCGTTGCGGGAGTTGATAGCAGGGAGATAGCGGCGCCGTTCGTACATCGTCGTCACGTAGCCCTGTGTTCGCGCGAGTTCGATCGTCGCGTCGATGAACGTCCGCACGCGGCTGTAGCGTGCGAAATAGGCCTCGATGAACTCCTTCGCCTCCCCCACCGGGACGCCAATGTCCTTGGACAGGCCGTACGGGGTGAGGCCGTAGATGATGCCGAAGTTCACGGCCTTCGCCCGGCGCCGCATGCCCGGGTCGACCTCGTCGATCCCCACGCCGTTCACCTGCGCGGCGACGAACGCGTGAATGTCCAGGTCGGATACGAACGCGTCCCGCAGTGCCGGGTCGCCGGACAAATGGGCCACGATCCGCAGCTCGATTTGCGAATAGTCCGCCGAAAGCAGCACCCGGTCCGGTGCCGATGCCACGAACGCCCGGCGGATCTCCCGGCCTTCGTCACTGCGGACGGGAATGTTCTGCAGGTTCGGGTCGCTGCTCGAGAGGCGGCCGGTCGCCGTCATCGTCTGGTTAAAGGACGTATGCACCCGGCCCGTCGCCGGGTTGATCATCTTCGGAAGCGCGTCGGAGTACGTGCCCTTGAGCTTCTTGAGCGCGCGATAGCGGGCGACCTTCGCCGCGAGCGGGAAGCGGTACGCCAACTCGCCCAGCACGTCGGCGTCGGTCGAGAAGCCGGTCTTTGTTTTCCTTGACGTGGGCATTTTCATCTTGTCGAACAGGACCCCGGCCAGTTGCTTGGGCGAGTCGATGTTGAACTCTTCCCCGGACTCCTCGTGGATTTCCGCGGCGAGATGGCCGATGGTCTTCGAAAGCTGCTCGGATATGTCCGCCAGGGCGTTCGCATCGAGCTTCACCCCCGCGTATTCCATCTCGGCGAGGACTTCGATGAGGGGAAATTCCAGGTCGCGTGCCAGGTCCGCGAGGCCGAGCTTCTCAAGTTCGGGGGAAAGCACTCCGAAGAGCCTGAGCGCAGTATCGGCATCTTCGCACGAGTATTCAGCCACTTTGCGCACTTCGACCACGTCCATCGACGTCTGCTTCCGGCCTTCGCCGATCAGGTCGGTGATGGGGATCTTCTTGATGCCGAGGTACCCGAGTGCGAGGTCGTCGAGGTTGTAACGCCGCCGCTCCGGGTCCAGCAGATAGGCGGCGACCATGGAGTCGAACCCAATGCCGCGCATCCGCACGCCGGCGTTCCGGAGGACGATGTAATCGTACTTGATGTTCTGGCCGATCTTCGCGGGCCGGGCGGATTCGAGGACGGGCCTCAGGTGCTGGATGACCGTTGCCAGAGGGAGAAGCCTGCTGCCGACCGGGCCGGCGACCGGCACGTAGCGGGCCGCCTGCTCCTTCCACGCGAACGAGAGGCCGACGATCCGGGCGGTCATCGGGCTCGTACTGGTCGTTTCGAGGTCGACCGAGATGCGTTGCTGCCGGGCAAGTTCGGCGGCCAGCTCCCGCAGGGCGGGCTCCGTGTCAACGGCCTGGTAGTCGACTTCGCCGCGGCCGGCCGCCTTCGGCGGTTCGGTTTTAGCCAACTCGGGCTTCGCCGCCGGCGCCGGTACGCCGCCCAACTCGGCGAGAAATTTCCGGAATCCGAGCTCGGCGAAAATCTGCCCCAGCCTGTCCTTGTCCGGCCCACGCACCTGGCAGTCTTCGAGGCCGATGTCCAGCGGCACGTTCGTGTCGATGGTCACAAGCTTGCGGCTCATGCGCGCGGCGTCTTTCCCTTCGCTCAGCCGCTGACGGAGCGCGGTCCCGCTGACGTCGTCGGCGTGGTCGAGCACGTTCTCGAGCGTCTCGTACTCCTGGATCAGCTTGAGCGCGGTCTTCGGGCCGATGCCGCGGATGCCGGGCACGTTGTCGCTGGTGTCGCCCGAGAGGGCCATCATATCGATGACCTGGTCGGGCCGGATGCCCTTGTCCTTCTTGAGGTCGTCGACGCCGTAGGCCGTGCCGTCCTTGGTATCGTAGACGCGGACGTGCTCGTCGAGCAGTTGGAGTGCGTCCTTGTCAGCCGTGGCGATAAACACATCGATCCCCTGCCCCGAGGCCTGCTTCGCAAGGGTCCCGATCAC
>CAYXNI010000225.1:0-4970 GCA_964466285.1 uncultured Planctomycetota bacterium
GCCCACGTGTCGAGCGAGGTGGTGCAAGCGACGACGCGTCCGAGGCCGCGCCGCCACAGGGCGAGGATGGGAGCGTCGTTCGCGATCAGCAGCGGCGGGGCTTCCGGCCGCGCGCCGGTCAGGACATAGCCGTTGATTGAGAGGGGGCCGGCGGGTTCGAGGCCCGATGATCCGGGGCCTCGGGTCACTTCGACTTTGCCTTCGCGGACGAGGGAGCCGCTGATCGTTTGTGTCTCGCGTGCCATGGCGGCGGGCAGCTCGGAGATGTCTTTCAGCGAGACAAAGCGGCCCTGGGTGGCATCCGCAACCGCCTTCAGAGCCGTGAGCCCTTCGTTCATGAATCCGCTGGTTGCGAGGACGGACAGGACGATGCCGTCCGTTTTCATCGTTTCGGAGAGGTTCGCCGGGTCGATCGGCTGCTGGCTCTGGCCGTCGGAGATGAGAATGATGTGGCGCTTGAGGGGCGATTCCGCGAGCGCCGAGCGGGCGGCGTGGAGCGCGAGTGGGATGTTGGTGCGGCCCGATGGGAAGAGAGCGGCGGCGGCGGAGCGCAAGGCGGCCGGGCCGTCGGGCGGGCCGACCTGGCGGCGGAGGAGCAGGACCTGCGGCTCCTGGTTGAAGGCCATGATGCTGAGTTCGTCGGCCCGTTCGTCGGCCCGTTCGTCGGCCCGTTCGCCCTTCCGCCGGCCGAACTCCATTCCGGCCCGAAGCAGGGCTTCCCGCACGAACTCGATTTTCTGCCGGCCGCCCACCATCTCTTGCATGCTGCCCGAGCGGTCGGCGACAATGGCGACGGACGAGGGCTGGGCCGCCTTGCGCTGCGGGTCAGGGTCGACCGGCAGCAACGGATCGAGGGGAGAGCGGGCGTATTCGCCCGGCCCGAACGAATCCGGTCCGCCGAAGACGACGAGGCCGCGCCCGGCGTCCGACACGAATCGGCCGAGCCACTCCATCTGCTCGGGCCTCAAGCTGCGAGCGGAGACATCGTCGAGCACAATGACGTCGCTGCGCAGCAGGTCCTCGCTCCTTGTGGCGAGCGCACTCGGGGCGACGAGCCGGGTGCGGAAGGACTCGCTTTGCGACAGGAGGGCGGCAAGAGCTCCGTGCTCCTTGCTTGTGGCCAGGGTGACCTCCAGCTTGCCCCGGACCCGGACGGCGGCCGAGGCCTCGTTGTTCTCGGACGCGACGTCGGACGCGCAGAGGAGCCGCGCGGTCAGTGTGTGCAGACCCGGTCCGCTCACCGTCACCCGGCGAGCCAGGACCATCTGGGTGGAGATCACGTCGACGGGCTCGGGCCCGGTCATCTCGCGGCCGTCGAGCAGGAGGACGAGCTTGCCGTGCATCGGGGCGGTGGAGCCGATGAGTACGTCGAAGTCGATCGGCTCGCCTGCGGCGACGGACGAGGGTGCGCGAACGGCCTCCACCCATGCATCCTGGGCGGGAGCCGTGGCGAGAGTGAGCGAGTGAACGGGGACGCGCTGGCCGGCGAGACGGCCGGCCAGCGCCAGCGTCTCGCCCGATGTCTCAAGTCCGTCGGTGACCAGGACGATGTCACCCCTCGTCTGTGGCGGCAGGAGGGTCAGCGCGGTTCGGACGGCCTGCTCGATCGACGTGCCGTCCTGATCTACGGCCGAAAACGCCGGCAGTTCCGGCGGCAACTCGGAAACGGGCGTCGGCGCGAGGAGGATGCTGGCGTTGCGGCCGAACGCGACGACGGCGACGCGGTCTGCGGGCCTGAGCCCCGTTGCCGCGGCCTGAAGCCGCGTGAGCAGCCCCGCGGTTGCGCCCCGCATGCTGGCCGATACATCGATCACGAAGACTCGCAGGGCCGATCCTTCGCCGGCGAGGACCCCGGCGAGCGCCGCGACCACCAGAGCAGCAGATACCGCCGCGCCCAGCCCGCGCAAGCGATGCCCGCGCCGCCGGCGCGTGGCCAGCCACCAAGCCACCGCCCCGACCAGCGGAGCCGCAACAAGGAGGGCAATGTGCTGCACGGAAAACATCGCGTCGCTCCGAGCAAGTTTCTTGCGGAAATTCCTTCCGCGATAGTATACTATTATTGTTGACGTTTTTTCAAAGAGAGGGTTCGGCTTGAGCGAACATGTTCTCAGGACTCGACGGCGCACCCGTCTCACGGCGGGTCAGACCTTGGGGATCATCTTCGCTCTGATGTTCATCACGGGTCTGGCCGGCTTCGCATGGGGGATGTGGGACGAGATCGCCCGGCATCCGGGAACGTACAAGGGCCTTTCAACGAGAAGCGGGATGCCCGTCTTCGTGAAATGGTCCGTAGCCACTGCCATGCGGCTCGTTGACCTGCAGGGGCTTCGCCCAAGGACCGAGCGAGTGCCGGCCGTTGCGGGAGCTCCTTCGACGACACCTGACCGGCCGATTCAGGCTGCCTCTCCGAGGTTCCCTCCGACCATGGACCCGACTGCGGGACCTGGGGACAGGCTCCCGCCGGAGCCGCCGGCCGAGATCGGCGAGTCGAACCCGTCGTATCCGACCGAGGTGGAGCCGCCGCTCCCGGCGCCGCCGCCCGTGCGCGATCCCGAGCCGGTTCCTCTGCCGCAGGTCGGCCCGGACAAGACCTTGCCCGAAGGGCCTGAACGACCGCCCACGCCCGGTCTCGACACGGTGACCGCTGAGCTTCTTGAGAAGGCCGACGCTCGATACCAGACGGCGTGGGAGTACTATCTCAAGTCCCGGCCCGAAGCGCCCGCGGCCGGGCGCAGGGCGGCGACGATTGAGGCCGCCAAATGCCTCAAGGAGACACAGCAACTGTACCTGGCCGTCCTGGCCCGCAGGGTTCCGGGCGACCTCCGCAAGGAGATCGAAGAACGGCTCGTCGAGGTGCAGAGGGCGCTGTACTGGTCCAACAAGTTCAAGGGCATGTGATGAAGCCGGCGGCGATCGGGGTAATGCTGGTGTTGATGACGGCGACGGCAGCGGCGGGTGAGCCGCCTTCGCCGCTGGCGCCCGTCGAAAACGCTCCCGGCGGACGCTGGGGCTACGCGGTCCTTTCCGACGACTCGCGGCTTGAGGGCCGGATTTCAACGACGCCGGGCAAGCCCATCCGCATCTTCGACCGCAAGAAGAGCGCCTTCCGCGACGTTTCGTTCGAGAAGATTCAGGCCATCGAGCAGGCCCCGGACCGCGAGTGGCTTGAACAGGAGTGGCGCTGGAAGGAAAGCGGCAGCGACGAGAAAGTCTTTACCGGCCGCTTCTATCGCGCCGCCGAGTACCGGACCACTGTCACCCTTGCCACCGGCGAGCAGATCACGGGCGACGCCGTCGCGCCCATCGTTGTGAAGACCGGCGAGGGCGAGCGGCTGCTCGGACTGCACAAGCGCTTGAAGGGCGAGTTCGGCCGCAAGGAGGACCTGAAGCCGCTCGTGTACATAAAGAAGCTTGTCCTGACCGACCAGCAGCCCAAGGCAAGCGGCCTGGAGAAGCAGGAGGAGCCAGCGAAGGAGCAGGACCTTCCAGCCGCGCCTCATGGAGAAGCAAAGTGATCGCTTACTTCGACACGTTTTCCGGCGCGAGCGGCGACATGATCGTGGGCGCTCTCATCGACGCCGGCCTCAGTCTCGACGAGCTCCGCCGCGAACTGGCCAAGCTGCCGCTCACGGGGTATCAGGTCCGGGGCGAGAAGGTGCAGCGGGGCGGGCTGAGCGCCACGAAGTTCTCGGTCGACATCGAGCGCGCGGAGGAGCATCATCACCGAAACCTCGCGGATATTGTCGGCCTGATCGACGCGTCCGCTCTGTCGGACCGCGTGAAGGACACGGCCAAGCGTATCTTTACTCGGCTGGCGGAGGCCGAGGCGGCCGTCCACGGCAAGGCGGTCAGCGAGGTTCACTTCCACGAGGTGGGCGCGGTCGACTCAATCATCGACATCGTTGGCGCCGCCATCGGCGTGGAGCGGCTTGGGATCACGCGAGTCATCTCCGGGCCGCTGCGGTTCGGCAGCGGCATCGTCAAGACGCAGCACGGCGAGCTTCCGGTTCCGGCTCCGGCCACGGTGCGGCTGGCTGAGGGCGTTCCGGTCCGTCACACGGGGATTCAGTGTGAGCTGACGACGCCGACCGGTGCGGCGGTCCTCACGGCTCTGGCCGAGTCGTTCGGTCAGCCGCCACCGATGCGGTTGAAGAGCGTCGGCCTCGGCGCGGGCAGCGCCGAACTCGCCGAGCGGCCGAATGTGATCCGAGTGCTCATCGGGGTCGAGGACGAATCGGTTGCCGACCGCGTTGTCATTCTCGAGGCCAACATCGATGACGCGTCGGGCGAGATCATCGGCTACGCCATGGAGTCGATCCTCGCGGCCGGAGCGCTCGACGTGTTTGCCCTTCCGATTCAGATGAAGAAATCGCGGCCCGGCACGCTGCTTTCCGTGATCGCCCGACCGGAAGACGCCTCGAAGATGGAAGAGATCATCTTTCGCGAGACCACGACGTTCGGGATTCGGAGGCGGGAGGAACTGCGGACCAAGCTCGATCGCCGTTTCGTCGAGGTGGCGGTCCACGGCGCGAAGGTGCGCGTCAAGTGCGGCGTGCTCGGCGGCCGGGTGGTGACGGTTGCGCCCGAGTACGAGGACTGCGCCCGGCTTGCCCGCGAGAAGAACATTCCGCTCCGGGACATCTACGCCGCCGCGCGCGACGCAGCCGGTTCTCACGGTGCCGGTTCTCACGGTGCCTGACACCGTGAGAAGCTGTAACGAGTCTGGTGATAAGCGGTTGCGGCAGCCGTTTTCATCCACGCGGCAGGGATGGTTCAGAACTGCACCGGCGCGACGAAGGCGTGTAGGATAGACGCGGGGAGTGGGAATCTCGAGACTTCGTCACAAGAACCAGAACCGTGCTGACCAATGCTCGGGTGACATACGCCGAATGTGGTATGCCGGCGGAAGTCCGGTCTTTCGTTCTGGTGTCGGGGGAGCCGGTGTTCTGCCGGAGGGTCGAGTGCCCGGC
>CAYXNI010000226.1:0-4969 GCA_964466285.1 uncultured Planctomycetota bacterium
AAGCAGGCGGGGCCATTGTTCTTCCGTTTCGAGGCCTCCGACGGCTGGGTACGTGGGCACGATGCTGTGTCCCGCCTGACGGGCCAGGACGTAGCCGTCACCGGTGCTGCCGGTGGCGGGATAGCTGAGCCCGCCGGTCGCGACCAGCACGCGGCCAGCCCGGAACCGCCGCATCGGCTCGACGATGGCCCCCATCAGCCGGGTGTCCTCTATCCACAGCGACTTGACGCGATGGTTCAGCCGGACCGTAACGCGGCCGGCTTTCAGGAACTGCACCAGGGCTTCGAGCACGGCGCCGGCGCCGCCCTGCGCCGGGAAGATGCAGCCGTCGTCCTCCCCGATCGTCTGGACGCCGTGCCGATGCAGCCAGTCGAGTAACTGACCGTTCCCGAAGCGTTGGAGTGCGGTCCGCAGGAAGCTTCCCTTTCGGCCGTAAGCCCGGAGGAAGTCCGCAAGCCGGGCGGAGTTGGTCACATTGCAGCGGCCGCCGCCGGTGATGAGCAGCTTGCGGCCGAGCGATGGGCCGCGCTCGAGCAGGAGGACGGTCTTGCCGCGTTCGGCGGCGCGGCCGGCGGCCATGAGCCCGCCCGGGCCGCCGCCGATCACGATCAAGTCGTATGCCGCCTCGGAGTCCATCTTCACTTCCTTCGCTCAACGGTACAGGCGCCAATTGTAGCCGAGCCGCGGCGGTTGGGGCAAGAGAACGGGCAAGCATAATGGTGGAGACGATGATGAGCTAGCGGCGGGGCCTTCCGGACGGCCCACGGTCGTGTCCGTCGCCGCCGGTCTGGTCGCGCGGGGCGCCCGGGATCTCGGCGCCGGGCACTGCGGAGTCGGGAGTTACAGGTGCGATTTCGCCGGCCTGACCTCGAGGTGCGCGGCCGCCGGCATCAAAGGAGGGTCGGGTCTCTTTCGGCGGCGCCGAATCGCGGATGACCTTGACCTCGGACACCGGGCGGTCCCCTCCGACGACGCCGCTCTTCATAGGATCACCCGAAGAATCCCGCTTTCCATCCTTAACCGCGCTCTTCACGTTCTTCGGCAGGTCAGAGGCCGCCTTCAGCTCATCTGAACGCACCTTGCCGTCTTTGTTGTTGTCGATCCACTCGCGGACCTGCGCGGCGTCCACGACGGCGTCCTTGCGGTCTTTCTTGTCGGTCTCGGCCTTCCAGGCGCGTTCGACGGACTTGGTCTCGGCCTTGTCGACAACGCCGTCGTTATTGACGTCGACGCGGAATCGGTCGCGCCCGCGAGGCGCCTCCGTGTCGGGCTTGATCTCAACAGGTGCTGTGAGGCGGCTCCGCTCGTCGGGACGCAGGACCGCGGTCTTCCGGCCTTGTGCGGTGCCGAGACCGAGTTCGGCGGCGACGACCGTCGTTGTGCGCGAGCGCGTGTTCTTGTAGTGCACGCTGACGCCGACGTCGAGGCTATGCGCGGCCTGCGGATGGCGCCAAGACCATTCCGTGTATGCGATGCCAACGGAAATGCTCGCGAACGCCGAAGGATGATGGTGCGCGAAGGTGTGGTAGACGACAGGATGACAGAAGTAGGGCCGGAAGCCGGGGTGGGCATTGTACCAGACGACGAACGTGTCGTGATACGCAACGAACCCAAACAGGCGGGGGCGACCGCCTATCCAGATGCCCCAACGGGGATGAGCGTATAGCGCGGTCACCGCGTAAGGATACAACGTGCACCAATGATAGTAGTCGTGGGTCCGGACGAGGTAGACGGCCGCCTCCGGATACGCCACAGACCACTCGCGATAGGCGGGGAACGATTGAATCTCACGGACGGCGGCGACGGTCTGGGCCTCGTATTCAGCCGTCTTGCCCCAGACCTGATCCTCGTCCGAGACGGTGGGACTGCCCATGATAATGGTCGTGCCGTAGTCGTCCCAGGCTACGGGGTCCTGGTCTTGGAGCTTGTACGTCCCTTCGCCTGCCAGGATGACGCGCACGGCGCCGTCGGCTTCGAACTCGGTGCGCCCGCCGCTGTAATAGGCGGCGATCTTGTCGCCGCTGACCGTCACGGTGCCCTTGTAGCCGATAAAGGTCAGCGTCGTGCCGCTGACAAGGCGCGTGCCGTCGCCGTTGGAGACGACCCGGTTGTCGCCGATGTGGCGGACGATGAGCTTGCCGTCGTCGAGGAGGCGGAAGCGTGCCTGGCCCTGGCCGTAGACCCAGACCTTGCCGGAGCCTTCGGCGCGCAGCTTGCCGGCGCTCGTGATGACCTCGGCGGCCGCGGGCCGTGAGACAACATTGGCGGCGAGCAATACGCCCACGCAGCAGGAGAGCGCTGCAAGTCTGATTCGTGCATTGGCCTTCATTGGCTGTGTCCTCCGCAGGTGCTGGGGAGACCGCTTGTCGGTCGTCCCGCCATCCGGCTCTTGCCAGGTTGCTGTCAAGCTGCAAGGAGGCGCCGGATCGTCTCTCGGCGTCTCCAATATATTCTACACACTATCTGGCCAACACATGACAATTCCTGCCCATCTCGGACGGATTCTCTCTTTCCGTTTCCCCCCTGCCTTGGCGTTGCGATCACCTGACTGTCGCGTCGGGGTGATCCTGCAGGGGATGGGTGCGGACGATGATGGAGCGTACTGGACGACGTACAGGATCGCAGATGCCGGGAAAGTGTGTTGGCGGTGACGATAAGCCACTTGCGGTGTCTCATCAGCCGTTCTCCGTGCCTCCCGCTCTGTGGCGTAGTGTAACCGATGGAAGGCGGATCGGGAAGGTGTTCCGGCCTGAACGCGTGTGCTCCGGTCAGCGTCTGGGCGGTTTCCTTCTGAACAGCGGCTGCGGTTTCGCGCGGAAGGCGAATTCGCCGAGCCGCCGTTGGTAGAGCGGTGCGGAATTGTAGACGAGCGGGAAGCTGGCGACCTCGGCGACTCCGGCCACTGCCCGGGCGCCGGTGTTCACGACGCCCTCGGCGGTTCCGACAACGAGCGCTTTGCTGAAGCCGAGGACTCCCTGACTCTGGCGGGTCCTGCGAATCACCGTGGCGGGCACGTCGAGCGGGGCCTTCGCGATGTTGAGGACTCCGCGCCCGATCTTGGCGAACGGGACGACGAACGGACTCTGTGTCCTACTCCGGGTGGTCACGGCCGCGGCGGCAGAGGAGCCGCAGACGACTGCCGCGAGGCACACAACAAACGCAGTGCACTTCATTCGCAAAGCCCCTCGGTCCGGTGACGGGTACGGCCCCATGTGCGAGTATCATATCAGCAGAGGGTGAGAACGCAAGTGAGTTTTCGCACGGCCGGAGGGAGGAAGAAGAGAGTAAGAGCAAGAGTAAGAGAGAGTAGGAGGGCGGGCGCGGGTTAATCCGCCCTGCCCTGCCGTTCGAAGGGCTGCAGAGCGGTTCGGATGTGGCCGTAGAGCTCGGTCACCCAGGGGGGAGCTTGGGGATCGGCAATGGCCGGTTTGCCGCCCCGGATGTCGTTCGGGGCGATGATGACTGGAACGTCCATGGGGGTCATCCTGCCGGCGAGCACGAACAGCTCTTCGATGGCCTCATCGCCGACGGCGATGCACCCAATGGACTGATCGCTGCCGTGGATGAAAATGTCACCGCCCAGTTGCGTACGGCCGTCCAGGCGGGCCTTGGCCTGGTCGTACTCGTTCGGATAGTCCAGTTTCATGGACAGATGATAGGAGCTGTTCGGATTGAGCTCGACGACGCTGTAGATGCCTTCCGGCACTTGTCGGTCGCCCTCGCGCAGCTTCGGGCCGGGCCGGCCGCTGGCCGCGAGGATGGGATAGGTCCGTACCGGGAGCCACGAACCGCGCTCTCTCGCCCACAGCTCGAGGGTCTTTTCCTGCTTGAACACGAGCAGAGCGATCTGGGACGGTTTGAACGAGGCGCGAGCGGCGTCGAAATGAGGTCTGAGGCGTGCGTCGGCGGCAGGGGCGCACTCGGTCAGCGCCTCGGCGCACGTTCTGCGTCCGTGCATCATGCTGTAGACCGGATGCCAGAGTGGACGGCCGTAGTGGTAGAACAGGACAAGAGCCGCGAGGAAAGCGGCGGCGACTCCGAGTGCGAGCCGGTGCGGGCGTTTCACGTGGCATTCACTCCCGGTCATTGCCGTTCGCGTCGTCGGTCTTATCGTCAGGGTTCGCGTCGGGGCCGTCCGGCGGGCCGCCGCGCGTGAACTTGGGGTGGTTGCCGGCGATGACGACGGTCACCTCGCCCTTTACGTTGGTTTCGCCGAACTGCTGTGCGAGATCGGACAGGAACCCGCGGTGCACTCGCTCGAAGGTCTTGGTAAGCTCGACGCAGACCGCGGCCTTGCGGTCGCCGAGAAGTTCGCGGGCATCGCGGAGAAGGATGCCGATCCGGTGGGGTGACTCGAAGAAAACGAGAGTGTGGGGCCGGTCGGCCTCCATTTCGAGGAACTGCCTGCGGCGGCCGGGCTTCTTCGGGGGGAATCCCTTGAAGGTGTAGCTGGAAGTCGGCAGTCCGGAGGCGAGGAGCGCGGCCTCGACTGCGCCGGCGCCGGGAACGACCTCGATGCGGAACCCGGCCTCGCTGGCCCGCGAGACGACGCGGTAGCCGGGGTCGCTGACGCCCGGGTATCCGGCGTTGGTGCAGAGCCCGACGGAGCGGCCCTCCTCGAGCAGGCCGAGGATGCGTTCGGTTGCGCGGTCCTCGTTGTGCTCGTGATACGAGAAGATGGTCTTGGGCCGCGGGACGTTGTGCCGGTCGAAGATTTTCGGGGTCTGGCGGGTGTCCTCGCAGGCGAGCGCGTCGACCTCGCCCAGGACGCGGAGCGCGCGGAGTGTGATGTCCTCCAGGTTGCCGATGGGGGTGGCGATAACGTAGAGCGTGGCTGGCTTGTCAGCGCTCATTGCATGTTCCGGCAAATGACCCGTCTATCATAACGGCAGCGCACCGGCTTTGCTATCATGGTGGGCAGTTTGATACTCCAAGTGTGCGGAATCACTTGGGCGGAGGGGGGTCGTTG
>CAYXNI010000227.1:0-4898 GCA_964466285.1 uncultured Planctomycetota bacterium
GTCGCCCCGGAGAACTCCCCGGACGACTGGACATCCATCAACCAGTAGGGCGTCACGCCGCTTATGGCCCACGCGCCGGGGCCTCAGCGTTGTCTGGAAAACGCACAGCTCGGGGGCCGAGAGACCCCCGGGCTGTTCATCGAAAAGGACGGATGTTGATGCACGACCTCGCCTCTCGAATCTGGCCGCCGCCTGGATCGCCTGCCCGACGCGCCGGGATGACGCTGATCGAGCTTACGGTGGCGCTGGGAATGCTGGCCATCGCTATGGGCGGGTTCATTGAGATGCTGGTCAACGTCAACATCGGCCAGGAAGAGTTGTGGAACCGGCAGCAGGCGTTTCAGAGCGCGCGCAATGTCGCGGAGGACGTCATTCAGGAACAGGGGGACTGGAACCAGTTGTGCGCCGACTATGACGCGATGCCGGGCGCCGATGTCGTCGTTCAGGACGGCGACGGCAGCCCTACTTCCGGCTGGGCCAAGATCACCGTCCGGGTCCGGGTGCCTGCCGACGGCGGTTCATTCGCCCGGGAGGCGAGGTTGGTCTTCGGCAGGAAGAAATGACTCGGAGGGTCTGACTTGCGGCGATTGCGATCAGCACACAGCGGGCACGGCCGGCACGGCAGTCGAGCCTTCACCATGGTCGAGTTAGTCATCTCCATGGGACTTCTCTCCATCATCATGGCCACCTTCGTAGTAGTGCTCAACAGCAGTTCCGACGCCCTCATGACCGGGTGCGCCAAGGGCGTACTCTCGGCGCGGCTGGACCAGGGGCTCAAGACCGTCGAGGCCGACCTTCGGGAAGCGTCGGCCGCCAACGTTCACAGCAGCCAGTCCGGCCTTCCCGAGGGACAATGCGCCGTCCTGATGCCATCCGCACGGGACAGTGCGGGCGTCTTTCGCGTGGACTCCGCCGGCTACCCGGCGTGGCAGGCGGCCGTGGTCTACTGCCCTTACGTCACGTCCGGCGGCGTGAGCCAGCTCAGGCGGTACAAGTACTACGCGGCGGCGGCCAGTTTCCCGTTCCAGTTCGATCCAGGCCAACCCATCACCGAAACCGAGGTCCGGCTCAGAGGCCAGGACGCCTCGGTGATCACAATAGACCGGCTGAACGGGAACCCGTCTCTTCCGGCCGGCCAGAACTTCCAGGTGCTGTGTCCGGGGCTTACAGGGTTCCAAGTGACCTTGGGGAGCCCTGCGGCCGTTACGCTCAAGGCCGACTGCGCCGCCCGCGGAAATGCGGTCATCGCGAACGAGGAAACCGCGTATGTGGGTCCAAGAAACTAGCCGGCTGAACACAGGCGGCTCCCGGCGCGGAACCGCCCTTGTCATTATCATACTCCTGATCGCCGTGCTCTCCGCGTTTACAATGGCCGCGGTCAACTACCTGATTATCAACGTCACGGCGGGACGGGATTCCGGGGCGGAGGCCCGCGCGATGTACCTGGCGGAACTCGGCAGGGCGGACGCGTTCGCTTACGTGGCACAACACCTGACCGGTCCCTGGCCCTACACCCGTTCACTTAGCGCTGTGTCGGACGGGTGGAACGCGCCCGCCGGGGAATACTCGTACACTATCACCGACTTGACCGTTCCCGACAAGAACCCGCGCTGGCTGGCTCAGGTGTTTGCCTATTGGCCGACGCAAGCCCGGCCGGTGGCGCAGCGCCGCCTGCAAGTCCAGATAGAAAAACAGGGAGACGATCTGACAGTCATTGCATGGGCGCTCGGCGAGTATGGCGGCACCTAGCCGGCCCCGTTGTGGAGGACGAAACTTGTTCGGACGAGAGAAAAAGGCCCACGACGTGATCGGGATTCACGTGGGGCGGACCTCGCTGACCATCGCGCGGATCGTCAAGCCCTCCGGGCCCGTCGAGGTGCGGCAGTTGTTCCGTACCGCGCTGCCCCGAGCGCTCTCCGCCTGGCCGATGGACCTCGTCAGGGCCGCCCTCGTCGAGGCCAGAAAACAGGTCACCATGAAGGCGGAGCGAATCCACCTCACGCTTCCCAGCGACCTGGCGCCCAGTTACTTCTTCGTCGTGCCCTCCCTGAAGGGCGAACAACTCGACAACGCCGTCAAGCTTCAACTGGAGAACAAATGGGGAAACCAGTGCGGGGAGCTGAGCTACCAGTTCCAGATGCTTGAAAAGCGAGGCGAGCAGTATCGAATGTTCGCCGCCAGCATGCCGCTGGAGCGGCTTCGCCTTGTCGTCTCGTCCTTCGCCGAGATCAACTGCCCGATCGATCTGGTGGAGGTCGAGGGGGTGTCGGTGTCCAATCTTGTTTCCGCTCTTGTGTCAGGCAATTCCCCGGTCGCCGTCTTGCACCTCTGCTCGAGTTGGGGCGAGATCCACGTGCTCCGCCGGGACCGGGTCGCCCTGTCGCGCCCGATCACGAGACTCGAGAGCGACAGCGGCAGGCCTGAAGGCGGCGACGCCCCTCCGGCCCAGGCCGAGCCCAAGCCGGACGACCCGGCCGCCGCGCTCGGCAGCTCGTACCTCGAACGCATCTGCCGCGAGGCCAACAAGACCTTGGATTACTTCGAGATCGAGCTCCTCTCTCCGGCCGTCGAGCGCCTGTTCCTGATCGGAGAGGCGGCCTCGGCGCCCGGCCTGGCGGACCTCCTTGCGCGCCAACTCGAACTTAAGGTCGAAATCCTCGACACCGGTGACGCGGTCTCCGACTCGACGGGCCACTATGAACCCACTCGGCACGGCCTCGCAGTGGCCGTAGCGGCGGGAGAGGGGGGGATAAAGTGAAAATCAACCTCCTGCCACCCGAGCTTCAGCCGACGCGTCCCAGCCCGATCCCCTACATGCCCCTGTTCGGCCTGATCGCCATCAGCGTGATCTGGGTAATCACCCAGCTTGCAGTGGCGGCCGGAGCGCGCAACGTTACGGGCGTCTATCGTGGCGACCTCGCCCGGGTGTCCAAGGAGCTTGGTCCCACCAAGGAGATTCCGGCCAAGCTGGAGCGTGCCGAGGCCGACGGAAGCTCCCTCAAGCTGAAAGCTGCGGCGGTCACGGTCCTTACACACGGCAGTTGCGCCTTAACCCCCATTCTTCGCTCGCTCGCCGAGACCGCCCCCCAGTCGCTGCGGCTCACCGGCGTGTCGCTCGACCTCGCCAACGGGACCGCCACCATGGTCGGATACGGCGGCGAGACGAACGCCGACGTCGAGGTGGCCACTTTCATCCGGGCGCTGAACACCAACAAGCTCGTTACAGAGGCGTTCGACGGCGCGACGCTCAACTACTGCCAGAACTCCAAGCGCGGGAACATCCCGGCCAAAGAGTTCTCGATCTCCTTGAAATTCCGCGACAGGTTCAAGAGCCTGAACGGGACCGAACAGGCCGCCGAGATGAAGGAAAACAATGGCACGAAAAACCGTCCTAAGACGTAAAGACATCATCATGTCGAGCAGCCTGGCGGTTCTCGATATCACGGCCGTGGTGCTGTTTCAACTGCTGCTCATCTCGCCGGTGACCTCGCGCGCCCGAGAGGAGCGGACACGGCTCGCCGACGTCGTCAAGCAACTGGAAGAGAACAACAAGAAGCGCCGAGTCCTCCAGGATGTCGCGCAACAGAATGAGAAACTGGGGTCGCAACTTGCCGTGTTCGACAAGCGGGTCTCGACCAAGAGCGGAACGGTGGCGCTCTTTGCCGAAGTCCTCGGGATTGCCGGCCAGAACTCGCTCAAGATCCTGAGCACCCAGCCCATGGAGCCGGTGGCCGTCGGGCAGGGGTTCCTTCGATCTGCCTACGAGATCAACCTCCAAGGGAACTACTCCGACGTCGGCCAGTTCTTCTCCAGCATCGAATCAAGCGCCAGCTTCATTGATGTGCCCAAGGCTGATTTCACCGGCATCGCGGACGGCTCTGTCAAAGTCAAGTTCATCCTCAACCTTTACGCCATCGCGGAACAAGCGGCTGAGGAGGCCAAGCCCGCGCCGCCGAAAGCCAGCACGGCGTCCGCCGCTCCCCCGCGGGGGTGAACCGGCCAAGCCCTTCAGTTGACCGGCCGAACGCCCACCGGTCGAAGGACGATGGCGAGCCCCGTCCACTCCCTCAGGAACTCGTCCTTCGTGTTCACACATCGCCCTCTGGCCGGATCCGCAAGGGAAACCACTTCAGGCTCGATCTGAAGCACGACCACGCAATGCTCGGCCGAGCTTCCACGCTTGATCTCGGCCAGGAACGGGGGCTGAAGATTTTCGAACTCCGATGAGCTCAGCCGTTCGATCACGGCTTGCTGTCTTGCCCGCCGGAGAACAATGTTGAGACCGCGGCAGAGTTCCAGCGGGGTCACCCCGCGCTCGGGCCTCATCAGACACAACGAGGCCATTTCGCCCTCCGTCACCCGCTGCCCCACGTGCTTCAGCAACGTCACCGCCGAAGCGGGACCGCATGAAAAGTCCGTTTGCTGGCGGCAGACCCCATCCTCGTCGAACTGGGCCGGCATTGCATACTCCGGCACGGTGCAAGCCGCCAGGCCGTTCCACAACAAAAGGGGAACGAGAAACACGAACGACGCCAACGTGAGCCGCCGAACACGCCGGCTCTGCAGCCGGCCGGCAAGGGCGACCACCATCAGCATCGCAAGAGGAGCCTCCCACGTGGCAAAGTACACGTAATCATCGGACAGATGGAGCAAATGCTGCTCGTATTCCGGGTGCGCATGCAGAAAAAGCCGGACACCGAGCAACGAGGCCGCCACCGTGACGCAAATGGCAAATCCTCGACCCCTGAGACGACGTATCCGCCAGCCTACCAGCCCGGCCACGGCCAGCGCCAACGCATTGATGAGAAGATAGATCCAAGGCATCTTACACCTCGCTGTCAAGCCACGGTGCACCAATCGCCGCGAACGCCAGAGGTTAAGCAAACCCGGTGCCGTCC
>CAYXNI010000228.1:0-4886 GCA_964466285.1 uncultured Planctomycetota bacterium
GCCGCTGAGGCGAGCCATCGATGACGAGGATATCGGATACGCCCGGGCTTTCATCCGTGACTGTCGCTCGAAAGGCCGGCACAGCATCTACTGCCGGCGGACATGGCCGGTTCTGACGGCTGCTCTCGCTGTGTATGAACAGGGCGGCCGGCTGAGGAGCCTTCTCGAAGCGGGCCTTTTGACGGAAGCCGAGACCCAGCCCATCGCGGACCTCGTGGGTCTCCACGAACAGACTGTCGCCTGTTTTTCGCGAATCTTTTTCGATGTCCGTTCCGTCGGGTACGGACTGCTCTCGGCCCACATCGTCCGGCCGGCGATGAACGCGGCCGTCTCACGGGGCGACGACGGCGCCGTGCTCAAGCTCGTCGGTTTCTTCTTGGGGTGGAACGGGCTGGTGACATTCCTGAAAGCCGGCGCCCTTCCGGACGAGTTCAGGCACGAACTCGAAAACGTCATCCGCTGCGAGCTGACCAAACAGGCCCTGGGCGGCGCACTGCTGAGCCGGTTCCGGCTTCAGAGCCCGGGCGAAGCCCTGGACCGCTACCTCGAGATGACACAGGCGGACCGCTCGTCGAATTCCCAGACCGACCGGCAGGCCTACGAGGAGTCCGTCGCGACGGCCGTCATCCATTCGAATTGCTTCTACAAACTGAGCAGTGTTGAATCGCCTGATCTTTCTGCTCACGAGCCGAGGGCGATCGACATGATCCGAGAACGCCAACCCCCGGACAAGGCCACCGACGAGAGAAAGGCCGACGGCAGAGAGCCCGGGGAAGCAGGGAAGGCTGATGGATAACGATAGTCCAAAAGAAACCGACGAGGCCGGACAACCCGGATGGCAGGCGGCTTTCGAAGAGTTGCTGGCCGAGGGGCCGGCTCTCCGTTCGGTCCGGCACGCCTTCGGCCGAATCGACGAGGGCCTCAAAGAGGCATTCCAGGCCGATCCGGTCGCGGCCACGGATGAGATCCTGTCCTTTGTGGCCGTGTGCCAGGTCAGTTTGATGCTCCGGAATCTGGCCGGCTTGAAGTGGGCCTTGGAGCAATCGGACGACTCGACCGGCAGCAAGGACTCCCCGCTTGTGCCGGAACAGGCTGTCCCGCAGGCGGAACGCCTTGCTTTGCAACTCCGCACGTTCCTGGACGTCCTGCTGAGCTGGGCGAAGATCCGGCACACGATGGAGCTCGGAAAAGGGAAACAATGAGTGGAGAACCTGAGTTGACCGCACTCCCGTCCCGTCTTGCGAAGAAGCTGCACGAACTCAGGCCGATCCTGATGCGACGCGGGTACCTCCAATTCACGGACCACAAACGGCGTGGGCAGGCCTGGCTACTCCGTTACGCGACATACGAGACCGGACGGCGACGTCATCACGGCCTGTACGTGGGCAACGACGAGCGCCGCCGCGTGGTACAGGCCTGGCTCGACCGAATTCGCGGCAGAATCCCGGATACGCCTGAGGCCGGGGCCCGTCAACTGAACGAAAGTCTCCAGAAGCTAACAGCTGGGCTCGACCCATCGGGGGGGCTTGAACAGGCGACCGCTCGTGTTCTACAGGATCTGGCCGGCGATCACACAGAAAAACCCGGCCGCCCGTCGACATTCCGTTTGTGGTAATCACCCTTGCGCGGATTTTGGGTCTTTCTCCGCCGGTGTGCGTCACCGGCTGCGGGCCGCGTCCGGTGCGATAGAAGAGGTGGGCGATGCCATCCTCGGAATCGTGCGTACGGTGGGGAAAGTCGAGCAGGTGTAGCAGATGCCTTGGGCATGCCCCTACGCGCGCTGTGGTGCGTCAGGAGCGCTTTCGTGGGGCGTCAAGGCCTGGATGATGGGGGCGACCGGGAGGACGCGCCTGAGGGCATTACGCGGGTCGCTCAGCTAATTGCACACATATTGCGCTGGGTTGACATCGCCTCGGTGGTGGAGTAGGATTTTCTTGTGGTTTCCCGTTCGGGGTGAGTCAATCGCACGGTGGCAGCCGGTGTAACGACACTGGATAGGGGGCAAGAATCATGGCAGACGAATCCTCCAAAGAACATTCCCAGCCGGAACCCGAAAAGAAAGTCCTCGGCGGGTATGAGATCATCGCCAAGGTCGGCCAGGGTGGGGCGGGAATGGTCTTCAAAGCAGTCCAGGTGTCGGTGAACCGGATTGTTGCCCTGAAAGTCCTGCCCCCGAGGCTGGCGAAAAACAAGCATTTTGTCGAGCGGTTCCTGCGGGAGGCCCGCTCCGCCGCAAAACTCGATCATCCGAACATCGTCCAGGCAATCGATGCGGGCGAAACCGGCGGGTACTACTACTTTGCCATGGAGTTCATCGACGGCCCGACGCTGAGTTCCATCCTCGACGAGCGTGGGCCGTTGCCTGAGCGAAGAGCCCTGGAAATCGCTCGTGACGTGGCTCGTGCGCTGGACTACGCCCACCAGTCGGACATGGTCCATCGTGATGTAAAGCCGTCAAACATTCTGCTCACCTCTGATGGAAAAGTGAAACTGGCCGATCTGGGGCTGGCACGGGAGATGGGGCAGACGGATCAGAAGCTTACGCAGCTCGGAACTGCCATCGGCTCGCCGGACTACATCTCCCCTGAGCAGATCCGGGGCGAGGACGGAGTAGACGGGCGAACGGACATCTACTCCCTCGGTGCGACGCTTTACCACATGCTGGTGGGCTTTCCGCCGTACAAGGGTGGTACGGCGACCGAACTGATGGCCAAGCACCTGACGGAGCCCGTGCCGGATCCGAGGCAGGTGAACCCAAAGGTTTCGGCAGAAGCGAGCCGGATCGTGCGGAAGATGATGGCAAAGTGGCGGGACCGCCGGTACACGTGTGTCAAGGAACTTCTGCACGATATCGAGTCCCTGCTCGCCAGGGATGAGGGGGGAGCGTCTGCACCCTCTGCCCCTGTAACGAGGAGAACGGTTGCCCGGACGCCGGGCGGACGCACGGGCGTGAAATGGGCGATCGCCGGCGTTGTTGCCGTGGCCGTCCTGATTCTGGCGGTTGTTCTGCTGTCCGGACGCCACGCCGGGGACACGAGAGCGGCCGGCAATGCCGGAATCGCCGAGCCGCCACGAGCCGCGCAAGAAGTGGTTAAGAGAGAAGTGGTTCAGCGAAATGACAGGCCCGCGACACCAACCCCGGAAGAGTTGGCGATGCTGCAACGCCTGCGCACGGAAGTGGCCGGCTTGACCGCTCGTGACCGCTTTGGCGAGGCAATGGGCAGAGTTTCCGCTTCGGGCAAGAACACTCTCGGCGACGCGGCCAAAACTGAATTGGCGCAACTTGCGGCAGGCGTGACACGACAGGTTGCGGCACGTTGGCAAGACCTCGATCGGCAGGCCGATGCAGCGGTAGAGTCAAAAGACTACAGCAAGGCCCGCGCGGTTCTGACGCCCGCCGATTCCTTCGGAATGCCCGAATATGCTGACAAGGCCGCCAGGAAGCGGGCCGAGATCGACTCGCATGAGAAAAACGCAGTTCTCTGGGCCAGGTGGGACGATATCAAGAAACGGGCGACAACGCTTGCCGAGTCCGGCGAGTACGACAAGGCCGCCGCCGCTCTCGACGAGGCAAAGAGCCTGCCGCTCGATGGGATTGCGGACCTCATGGCACAGGAAAAACAGGGCGTGGGGGCAATCCGCCAGAAGGCGGCCGAAAAGGCGCTGGCGGACTATGCGAACGAGTCCGACGCGGTCTGGGCTTTGTTCAAGCAGCGGAAGTACGACGACGCGGACACGCTGCTCGCTGACCTTGCCAAGAAGCCGGAGTACCGACCGGCTGCCAACCTTCTTGAGGCGGATGTCGAGGCGAGCAAGTTGCTCAAGCAGTTCTGGGCGGCAGTCGAGAAGGGCCTGGCTGCCAAGACCGGGAACTTCATCGCCATCGCGGGCGCGGCGGGCAACCTTGTCAGTGTCGGAAACGGCCAAGTGTTGGTCAAGACCGGCGACGGGGAAGTCAAACGCAGCATTTACCAGCTTACGCTCAACCAGGCAATAGCCTACGCGCAGGCGATGGCCTACGCAGAGGGCGGCGGCGTTCCAGTTCCACCGCTTGTGCTCGCCGTCGCCCGGTTGGCAGAGGGCGAACAGCTTGAAGACGCCGACAAGGCCCTGACCGCCGCAGGTGACGCGAAGTACGCGGGAATCTGGCGCGAACGACTCGCCAAGTTGTTGCCGTCGGCGCGAGAGGCACTTGCGAGCCAGGCGTGGAAGCGGATTGAAAGCTCCGCGAAGGGCGACCTCTCAAAGGAAAGAGCCGCGGAGCTTGCCGCGGCGCTAACCGAGTTCGAAAAGAAGTACGGGGGAACGCAATTCGCAAGGCAGGTCGTCGATGAGATCGGCGCGTTCCGTGAGAAGGTTGATCTAGCGTCGTTCTCACAGTTGCTCTCAGCGAACCTCGGCGGCGGCGTGAAGATGGACTTCATCCGCATCCGCCCCGGCTCCTTCATGATGGGGTCCGAAAAGGGCTACGCTAATGAGAAGCCTGTTCATAAGGTCACCATCACAAAGCCGTTCTACATGGGCAAGTTCGAGGTTACGGAAGAGCAGTGGCGAGCCGTTACTGGCGAGAATCCGACCCAGTACGCGGGAGGGGGACCCAAGAACCCGGTCGCGAACGTGAGTTGGGCCGAGTGTCAGACATTCCTGAGGAAACTCGCTAAGAACGCCCCCGGCCACACGTTACGCCTGCCCACAGAGGCGGAATGGGAATATGCGTGCCGGGCGGGCAGCACCACGGCGTTCTGTTATGGCGACGACGAGGCAGGCCTCAAGGACTACGCCTGGTACGGCGGAAATGCGTGGAACACGACCCACCCCGTCGGCCAGAGGAAGCCGAATGCGTGGGGGCTTTACGACATGCACGGCAACGTGTGGGAATGGTGCCA
>CAYXNI010000229.1:0-4847 GCA_964466285.1 uncultured Planctomycetota bacterium
CCGCCGGCCACATCAACTACGGCCAGGCCGAACGAATCGAACGGAAAGTCCGCCACGACGTCATGGCCCACGTCCACGCCTTCGGCCTCCAGTGCCCCAAGGCCAAAGGCATCATCCACCTCGGCGCAACAAGCTGCGAAATCACCGACAACACCGAACTCCTCCAGCTCCGCGAGGCCCTCCGCATACTCCAGGCCAAGCTCGCCAAACTCATCGGCCAGCTCGGCCGATTCGCCGCGCGGTACAAGAACCTGCCGACCCTCGGCTTCACACACTTCCAGCCCGCCCAGCCCACGACCGTCGGCAAGCGCGCATGCCTCTGGGCGCAGGACTTCGCACTTGATCTCGACGAACTCGACACCCGCCTCGAGCGTCTCCGCTTCCGCGGCATCAAGGGCACCACCGGCACCCAGGCCAGCTTCCTCGCCCTGTTCGACGGCAACCACGCCAAGGTCCGCCGTCTCGAAAAACTCGTGGCACGCAAGATGGGTTTCGACGCCGTCTTCCCCGTCACCGGCCAGACATACACCCGCAAGGTCGACGCCCAGGTCCTCGCCGCGCTCTCAGGCATCGCCCAGTCCGCCAGCAAGATGGCCACCGACATCCGCCTCCTCCAGGGCCTGAAGGAACTCGAAGAACCCTTCGAAAAGGGCCAGATCGGCTCCTCCGCCATGGCCTACAAGCGAAACCCCATGCGAAGCGAGCGCATCTGCTCGCTCGCACGCTTCGTCATCGCCGCCGCAGACAACCCAGCCTTCACCGCCGCCACCCAGTGGCTGGAACGCACGCTCGACGACTCCGCCAACCGCCGCCTCGCAATCGCCGAATCCTTCCTCGCAACCGACGCCATCCTGAACACCTGCCTCGACGTCACTGCGGGCCTCGTCGTCAACAAGGCCCAGATCGCCAGGCGCCTCCAGGCCGAGCTCCCCTTCATGGCCACTGAGGAAATCCTCATGGCCGCCGTCAAGGCCGGCGGCGACCGCCAGGAACTCCATGAGCGGATCCGCGTCCACTCCCAGGCCGCCGCAGCCGGGGTGAAACAGCAGGGCAAGGACAACGACCTCCTCGCCCGCCTCGCCGCCGACCCCGCCTTCGCCCCCGTCCGAGCCAGCCTCAAATCCATGACCAGCCCCAGGAAATTCGTCGGCCGCGCACCCGCCCAGGTCACCGACTTCCTGCGCGATGTCATCGCACCCATCCGGCGCAGGTACCGCCGCGCCATCGCCGCGGCACACGAAGAAAAGGTGATGATATGACCCGGCGAACCCTCAGAGCGCTTCTGACCACCATCATCGTTTCTCTGTCCGTCCTCCTGCACGGCTGCAGCACCATGCCCGAACCAGACCCCGGATACTACGTCAACGCCGAAATCGGCCTCCCCTTGCACACAGGACAACAGGATGCAAAGGACCATCGCCCGCCGCCTGGCGAAGTTCCGCGCGCGACTCCGGCGCTTGAAGCCTGACGCCGCGCTAATCACCGACACCGTCAACGTCCGCTATCTCAGCGGATTCACCGGCGACGGCTCCGCCCTCCTCATCACCCAGTCCCACGCCCTCTTCGTCACCGACTTCCGCTACGTCGAGCAGGCCGAGGCCGAGTGCCCAGGCTACCACGTCCTCCGCCGCCGTGACGGAACCGCGAAGGTCGTCGCAAGAGAGGCCCGCAAGCTCGGCGTCTCGAACCTCGGCATCGAGCAGAACGTCCTGACACTCGAAACGGCCGACATTCTGAAAGAAGAACTGCGCAACATCAAGACCGTAAAGGCCGGCGGCATCGTCGAAGACCTGCGCGCAATCAAGGACCGCGGCGAAATCCTCGCCATCCGCGCCTGCGCCGACGCGGCCGACAAGGCCCTCGAGCACGTCAAGACATTTCTCGTGCCCGGAATCCGCGAGGGAGACATCGCCGCCGAACTCGAGTACTTCGCGCGGCGGCTCGGATTCGACGGCCTCTCCTTCCCGCCCATCGTCGCCTTCGGCCCGCGCGGTTCCTTGTGTCACGCACCCACGACCAACCGCCGCCTCCGCGCCGGCGAACCGGTCCTCATCGACTGCGGCGTTACCCGCAGCGGCTACTGTTCCGACTTGACAAGAGTCTTTTTTCACAATAAGATTCCTGCGCGGTTCCGGCGGATCTACAAGGTCGTCCTCGAAGCACAGGCCCGCGCGATCTGCCGAGTCCGCCCGGGCGCCCTGGCAAAGGACATCGATCAGGCCGCCCGGACGTACATTGCCGACGCCGGATATGGCCGGCGCTTCGGCCACAGCCTCGGCCACGGGATTGGGTTGCGCGTGCACGAAACCCCCTCCCTTGCCGCCGGCTCGTGCACGGTCTTGAAAAAAGGAATGGTGTTCACCGTCGAGCCGGGCATCTACATCCCAGGCTTCGGAGGCGTGCGGATTGAGGATGACGTCCTGGTCACCACGCGCGGCGCCGAGATCCTCTCCCACACGCCCAGGGCCCTCAACGACGTCATCATCGGAGGATAACACAGCGTGATCGGCGGAAGCGACCTCAAGAACGGCATGACCATCCTCTACAACGGCGCACCACACCGCATCGAATACTTCCAGCACGTCAAGCCCGGCAAAGGCAGCGCCTTCACGCGAACCAAGCTCCGCAACCTCGTCACCGGCTCCGTCATCGAGTACACATTCAAAGCCCGCGAAGACATCGAAACCGCACTCGTCGAACGCAAGGAACTCGAATACCTCTACCGCGAACCGTCCGAACTCCACTTCATGGACCCCGAAACCTACGAACAGGTCGCCTTCCCTGCCGGCCGGTGCGAGAACATCGCCCCCTTCCTCAAGGAAAACATCCGCGTCACCGTCACGATGTACCAGGACAAAATGCTCGACATCGCTCTGCCCAACTTCGTCGAGCTCAAGATCGTCAGGACCGCTCCAGGCTTCCGCGGCGACACCGTCACCGGAGGCACCAAGCCCGCCACACTCGAAACCGGCGGCGTCGTCCAGGTCCCCATGTTCGTCAACGAAGGCGACGTCATTCAGATCGACACCCGCACCGCCGAATACCTCAGCCGGGTGTCCCGTGACTCCGGCAACTCGCAATCCCAGGGCGCTTAAGAGGGCCGCGAATGGATATCGAACAAATACGCAAGCTGCTCGACGAACTCGCGGTTTTCATGAGGAAGAACGACCTTTCCGAGCTCGAGCTCGACGCCGACGGCGCGAAAGTCAGGCTCAAGAAAACGGGCACGCAAGTCCACCACCAGCTAATCGCGGCCCCGCCCGGCTCGGCGCCCCAGCCGGCCCCCGCTCCACAGCCCGCCGGTCCCTCCGCCGCCGGCGAGCCCGAACAGCCCGGCACCGTCAGAATCATGTCCCCCATGGTCGGAACGTTCTACCGCTCCCCCAAACCCGACTCCGACCACTTCGTCCAAGTCGGCGACGAGGCCGACGAGGACACCGTGCTCTGCGTCATTGAAGCGATGAAGGTCATGAACGAAATCAGGGCCGAACGAAAGGGCCGCATCCTCGAAATCCTCGTCGAGAACGGCGAGCCCGTCGAGTACGGCCAGCCCTTGTTCCTCATCGCAACAACCTAGGAGTTACACAGCCAGCGTCCCAGGTCCGAGGTCGCCGAACCCCGGATCAACGCACACTCGGAACTCGAACTTCGGAACTGAACACGTGTTTTCCCGAATCTTAATCTGTGCCAGAGGCGAAATCGCCCTCCGAATCATCCGAACCTGCAAGGAGCTCGGCATCGCCACAATCGCCGCCTACTCCGAGGCCGACAAAGACGCCATCTACCTCGATTTCGCCGACGACCGCATCTGCATCGGTCCCGGCCCCAGCGAGCAAAGCTATCTTAACATCCCTTCCATCATCTCCGCCGCCGAGGTCTCCGACGTCGAAGCCATCCACCCTGGCTACGGCTTCCTCTCCGAAGTCAGCCGCTTCGCCGAAGTCTGCCGAAGCTGCAACCTCGAATTCATCGGACCCTCCGCCACCTCCATGAGCCTCATGGGCGACAAGGTCAAAGCCCGCGAAATCGCCGTCAACGCCGGCGTCCCAGTCGTCCCCGGAAGCAAGGGCGCCGTCGAGACCGGCGAAGAAGCCGTTAAAATCGCACACGAGGTCGGATACCCCGTCCTCGTCAAGGCCGGCATGGGCGGCGGCGGGCGCGGCATGCGCGTCGCACACAACGACATGAGCCTCCTCAAGTGCTTCGCCATCGCCCAGAACGAAGCACTCGCCGCCTTCGGCGACAAATCCGTCTACATCGAAAAATACGTCTCCGGCGCACGACACGTCGAAATCCAACTCCTCGGCGACCACCACGGCAACGTCATCCACCTCGGCGACCGCGACTGCAGCCTCCAGCGCCGCCACCAGAAACTCATCGAGGAATCACCCTGCTACCAGCTCAACCCCGCCGTCCGCCAGAAACTCGGCAACGCGGCCATCGCCATCGCAAAGGCCGTCGAGTACTACGGCGCAGGAACCGTCGAGTTCCTCGTCAGCGCCAACGGCGATTTCTACTTCATCGAGATGAACTGCCGAATCCAGGTCGAGCATCCCGTCACCGAGATGGTCACCGGCGTCGACATCCTTCGAGAGCAACTCCGCATCGCCTCAGGCGACCGCCTCGGCCTCGAACAGAAGGACGTCGAAATCCGCGGTGTCGCCATCGAATGCCGCATCAACGCCGAAGACCCCATGACCTTCCAGCCCACACCAGGCAAGATCACCAGATACTTCCAGCCCGGCGGCCTCGGCGTCCGCGTCGACTCCCATGCCTACGCCGGATTCAACGTCTCCCCGGTCTACGACTCCCTCATCGGAAAGCTCATCGTCCACCGCCGCAACCGC
>CAYXNI010000230.1:0-4837 GCA_964466285.1 uncultured Planctomycetota bacterium
CGATGACGGGTACGCCCTCTGCGAGGCGGGCCATCTCGGGGGAGCTGACCCAGTACGGGGCGGGTATGAGGACCTCGTCGCCTGGGTCGATGAGTGTCTGGAAGAGCGTGAAGAGCGCTACCTTGCCGCCGATGCCGGTGCTGATGTCATCGGGCGAGTAGTCGAGGCCGTTCTCCCTTTTCAGTTTCGCGGCGATGGCTTCGCGGAGCTCGGGGATGCCGGCGACGGGGAGCGGGTACTTGGTGAAGCCGGCCTTGAGCGCATCGATGGCGGCCTGCTTGATGTGATCGGGCGTGTCGAAGTCGGGCTCGCCGGCCCCGAAGCTGACGACGTCGATGCCCTGGGCCTTCATTGCCTTCGCCTGGGCGCTGACGGCCAGCGTGGGCGAAGGCGCGACATTGAGAACTCGTTTCGCGATTTTCATAAGCGTCTTCCTGGTTTCCTGTGCGACCGGGGGAATATAGCGGGCGGAGGGGGGGGGTGTCAATGACGAACCCGAAAGTGTGACGGAGGGCCTGCGCGGGATTCATATCGGCCGGGCCGAACCGGTCAGTCGATCTCCTGGTCGATCTCGCGCTTGATGCCGAGGTCGTTTTCGATGGAGATGATGTAGGTCTTCCTGGGCCTGCCCACGGACTCGGCGCTGGGGGCGATGCTGCCGAGGTGATAGCCGGTGGTGAAGTCGATCTGGACGCGGCGGTTGCCTTCGGCGGCGGGGAGGACGAGCTCGCGCGGCTCGCCGATGTCGCCGGTCTCGGCGGCGGCCAGGTTCCGCTCGCGCACGTGGAAGATCTGGCGGCGGAAGCTGCCGTCGTAAAACTTGTCGACGGCAATGGACGCGACGTTGTCCTGGCCGTTGCCCAGGTAGTGGATGAGGAAGTCGGCGGGTGCGGCGGTGACGATGGAGGACATGCTGCCCTCGACCAGGCCGCCGTCGTCGCTGCGCCAGGCGGCCGCCACCGCGTATTCGTATTCGGCGCCGATACTCGCGTCGTCCTGAAACACGTACTTGTCGATTGTCCGCTCAAGCACGGGGAACTGACCGACCAGCGTGAACTCGGTGTCGCCCGGGGCGCGGCGGTAGATGTTGTACTCGACCACCGGGCGGCGGGCCCTCGTGACCGGGGTCCAGGCCAGGAGAACAGAGTTGATGTCAGGCCGGGCGGCCAGCTCGGCGGGCGCGGGCGGCCCTTCAACGCGGGGCGCCGGCGGCGCCTCGGGCGGCCTGGGCGCGGCCGGCTCGAAAATCTCCTCCGAGTCCCGCGCCAGGTCGGACTCGGGGATGAGGCGGGGCTCCGCCGAAGTCATTGGCGAGGCTTCATACAGCCGGGCGACACGGGCCTCCGGCAGCGGCCACCAGGGAAGCCGCGCACTCCCGTCAAACGAGGCAGCGGGCGGCATCGGGCCCTGCCCGAAGACAACGATCTTCTCGCCCGGCCCGACCTCGGCACGCCCGCCCGAGCCGTTGACCAGCTGCACCAGTCCTTCGTACACGATGACCTCCAGCTCCGATTGCAGCGGCTCGGCACCGTACGCCGACGGCAACAGGTCAATGCGGTCGAAGAAACCGATCGGCTCGGGACCCGCAAGGGCGATCTCGAACTCGGCTCGCGGTGTTTCTTCCACGATGACCCGGGCCACCGGCGTGCCGATGGTCAGCGACTGCTTCAGGTTCGAGACCTCGACGTGCACCCGGCCGCGGGCCAGGTCGAACGTGAGACGGCCGTCGTCACCCGCACGCAGCGCCAGTTCCGTGCCCGAATCGAGGTCGATGCGCCGGTTCGCGCTCAGGATGAGGCCCCCGGGCATGTCCCCGCCGCAACGGAGCCGGTCGCCGACCGAAAGAATTGAATACGCCGCCAGGGCCTCCCAGTCGCGATCTTGCATCCGGACCTCGACAGGGCCGGTACACGTGATGACGCGGGCGAGCTGGACGCCTTCGCCGCTCCGCCCCCCCAGCATCAGACCCACGAACAACGCAATCATAACGCCCGCCGCCACGGCCAAGCCGTACCAGATGTGTCTCGCCCGCCTCAATGCCGGCTGCCTCAGCACCTCCCACACGCTCTCCGCGAGGTCCTCGGGAACCTCGTCCGCAGCAACAACAAGCGCCTCGCGCAACAGCCCCGCCTCGCGTTCCAGCAGCTCGACCCGCTTCGCGCAGCCCGCGCACGCGGCGAGATGCCGTTCCACGCACTCCATCACGGCCGGATCAAGCTCGCGGTCGATGTAGCGTTCAAGAAGGCCCTGTGTTTCATGGCACTCGCTCATGGTTTCATGGCACTCGTTCATGGCCCCGAACCTCGATACTTCGACGCCGTCTTATCCGTCCTATCCCGGCCCGGCCCCGGCTGGGCGTGACCGCCCTTTCGGAGAAGAATGCGACGCACCCGCTCCTTACCCCGAAAGATTCGAGCCTCCACGTTTCCGATGGACAGGCGGAGCACGCGGCCGATCTCCTTATAGCTCATGCTCTCGACGTATCGCAGGTAAAGCACCTCACGATAGTGCGGCGGCAACTCCGCGATCGCACTCCGCACCTCCGCGATGTCCAGCTTGCGCTCATACACCTCCAGCGGGCCCCTGTCAGCGCTGACAGCGACGATCGGACTCTCCTCCTCGTCAATCGACATGGTCCGATGCGCGTGGCTCCGCAACTTGTTCTTGCACGTATTCGACGCAATCTTATACAGCCACGTCGTAAAGCTGTACTGCGCGTCGAACCGGTGCGCCGCACGGTACACCTTCACGAACACGTCCTGCGTCACTTCCTCCGCGTCCTGCGCGGAACCCGTCGCTGCGCGCGCGTAGGCGAACACCACCCGCTTGTAACGCCGCATCAACTCCTCGAACGCGGCCGGATCCGCCTGGCAACGCCTGACGAGTTCTTTATCGCTGACGCCCATTCTGTCCAGGCTTTCTCCACATCCTTATACCCGGCAGGCAAGGGATTTATTACACGCCGGGCGGTGGCAAAGTTGACCAACAACAGTTTACCCCGAATATCCCTCTGCTGCCAGCACAAAGGCACCCGCCCAGAATGGACAATAGACCCTGGACAATGGACACCGAACACCAGACACCCGGCACCGGTCACCGAACACCCGACACCGAACACCGGACAGTAGACCGCAGTCCCTTGTCCCTTGTCCATCGCCCACAGTCCATCGCCCATCGGCCATTGTCCCTCGTCTCCGGTCTATGGTCTATGGTCCATGGTCGCTGGTCTCTCCCCTATAGTCCACAGTCCATAGTCCATGTTTCGCCGGGACACCGCACGAGGGACTACCGTACGCGGGTCTCACGGTGCAGGCACACCGTCCGGAAATTCCCCACATGGAACCCCCATATGCCTATCGCAGCAGGACTGATGCGTAGGCATAGGTCTCAACAACAAGTATCAGTATCGCGGCAACCTTGTTAGAAACTCTCCATTTGCGCAGTACTCCGTCCTCTCCTGACTGCTTGTAGTAGATCGGACCTGTCAGCACAGCAATGCATGCTGGCAGGAGCGCCGGAGCAAAGAAGATGCCAACGATGATAATCTTAAATATAACCGTGCTCTGGCGATACCACGGCAACTGGTCATAGCCTGTTGCATCACGTCCCGTCTCCGCATTACTGATATCTTGGGATTTGTCGTGTCCTAGGTTTCGCAACCAAAAAAACAGAAGTGCAATGATTCCACAGGCAACCCATTGATAAACGGGGATTACGAGAAGCCACAATCCGCGAAGAGCATCGTCATGGTGTCCGAGCCGAACATACAGTGATGATATGCCATACCCCGCGAGAAGAATGGCTCCAACCAAGAGGATAACCGTTTGTACAGAGTTCTTGGCCCTCAGGTGTTGCCAGCCAAGAAAGAAATATGGTGAAATGGCGAATAGCGATATCGGAAGCAAAAAGATCAGTTGTCCGAACCTGCCTATATCAGTGCTGACTCCACCAGCTACCGCGATAGTGCAGGTGGTTATCGCGGCAGCAAGCAGAACCAGCCAAATCAACCATTGCATGAGCAACATAGTAATACCCCCCGCACATTACTCGCACTTAGACGTCTCACGGTGCCAGGCACCGTGAGAATGCACAACGGCCTGACAGCACGAGTGTTCTGACTGCCATTTGCGCCCACGCCCCATCCGCATCATCGCGTCGCGACAACCTGCGCCGCTCGCGCCGCCAGTCCTCACCCGCCCGTCTTGTCCTGCCCCATTTCCTTGAGCTTCTGGCCGATGTAACCGAGCATGTGCCGTTGCGCCTCTTCGTCGGCCCAGCCGATCCACCAGAACTCGACCCCCACGTCGAACTTCCCGCCCGCACCGACCTCGCACCAGGCCACCCGCCCGAGCGAAAGCACCGGCGTGGGCAACTGGCTCAACGACATCTCCAGCGCCACTAGCGACCCAGGCTGCAGTTGCCGGTCCGCCGAAAAACACATCCCGCCGCCGCTGATATTGACCGCCATGGCGCCGCGTTCCTCGGCCTGCGCGATCCCCTCCTCGATCACCCGATACGTCACCTGGCACGACTCTTTCACCCGCGGGTACTTCCGCTCCCGCAGCTCCTTCTCCTGATTTCCCATCGTCATCTCCTCCCATCACCGCGCCCTTCCCCAACGCCAACGGGCTCGATTCTACACCACCGCGCCGCGAAGCGAAAGCGCGAATACGAAGTCGAGATACGAACCGAGTCCGCACTCCGCCGTCCATCGTCCATCGTCCCCCGTCCACCGTCCACCGCGCACCTATCACCTATCACCCATCACCTATCCCCTGTCCACCGTCCACCGTCCCTCGTCTCTGGTCTCTCGTCCCTTTCCCATCCGTGTCTATCC
>CAYXNI010000231.1:0-4833 GCA_964466285.1 uncultured Planctomycetota bacterium
AGGTGATCGACGCGATGGAGGCGGCGCTGGGCCGGCATCTCCGGCGTGTGCGGATTCCCGCTCCCGTGGCGCGGCTGGTGGGGGAGTTCGGCGAGCTGAAGTGGACACTGACCGGCAAGCCGCAGGTCGTCTGCCGCCGCAAGATCAATGACCTCCTTCAGACCCGCTGGACGTGTTCCTGGCTGAAGGCGGAGAGGGACTTGGCCTACCAGCCGAAAGTTTCGCTCATAGAGGGCATGCAGGAGACGGTCGCATGGTACGCGAGCCACGGCTGGCTAAAGCCTGTGAAGCCAAGAAGAACAGGCAAAAGAGGCGAAGGCTGAGGCCGAGCGGCGCAACCGTCACTGGGGTTCCGACTGACGAGACCGCGCCAAGGCTCTTGACAATTCCCGCAGTTCGTCTACCATTTGCTGAGAACGGGCGACGCGCGGGACCTTGTGCTGGCCGCCCAGTGCCCCCTGGCGCCGAGCCCATTCGTAGAACGTGCCCGGCTCCAGCGGAACCACCAGCGGAGCAAGCATGCCATAATCGCGGGCACGGTGGTGCCGATAGTCGAGGCTCTTGTCCGTAAGGCTAGCGTCCAGTCTGGCGCCAAAGGCATCCAGCGAAGGAGGAGGGCCATCGAACTCGACCAGCCACAAGTGCCGCCCGCGCGGGTCTGCGGCGGCAGGGGGTACAGAAGCGACAGTGAATTCGCTGACCATCGTGCCGAGCGGGCGACAGGCGTCCAGGAGGGCTTGCTCAAGGTTCTCCTGGATGACGTGTTCGCCGAACGTGTTCAGCGCAAGCTTGGTCCGGCCGACCACGAGGAGTTTCGGCGGGTGAAGCGACGTAAAACGAACAATGTCACCGACGTCGTAAGCCCAGATGCCCGACGGGCTGCTCACAAGCACGGCATAGTCCGCGCCGGCCTCAACCTGGTCGAGGGTGAGCCGCGGGGCGTCGGGCCGCTCGAACTCGCGGGCAGGGATGAACTCGAAGAACGCTCCGGTGTCGACATCGAGCTGCATGCTGCGGTCGGCCTGGTCGCTCTGGACGGCGTTGAGTCCGCCCTCGGAAGACGAGTAGGTGTCGATGGTGGCGACGGGCCGGCCCACGAGCTCGTCGAACTGCCGGCGGTACGGCTCGAAGGACATGCCGAAGTGAATGAACACGCGCAGGCCGGGCCACACGTCGCTGACGGTAGCGGCGGAGCGGCCTCTCTCGCGCGCGACGTCGATCAGACGGCGAAACAGGATCAGGGTCCAGGACGGCAGGCCGACAACACCTCGAACGGGGCTGTCGAGGCAGCGGTGACAGATCGCATCCACCCTCGCCTCCCAGTCGGTCAGCGTGGCAACGTCCGGCGGCGGCAGCCGATAGCGCAAGGCGAAGCGGGGCAGCCTCGCCGCATTGATGCCGCTGGCGTCGCCCTGCCAGCAGGCGCCGCGGCGCTCGAGCCGGGTGGCTCCGCCGAGATAGAGCATTCTGCCGCCGGCGAGGCACCCGCCTGCGACCTGGCGCTCGCACAGGCCGAGCGCGGTCATGCCCGAACGCAAGTTGGCGCGGATGGCCTCGCGAGAGACCGGCAGCGCCTTCGTCGTCGCCGTCGTTGTGCCGGACGACAGGGCGAAGTACTTGATGTGGCCCGGCCAGGTCACGTCGCGGGCGCCGTCGAACGCGCGATGCCACAGCGGGGCCAGGTCTTCGTACCCGTTGATGGGCACGGCCCGCTGGAAATCGCGGACGGATCGGATCAGCCTGTAGTCGTGTGCGCGGCCCCATTCGGTGTCCCGGGCGCGCCGGACGAAGCTCAGGAGGAGCCGCTCTTGGGTTGCGGAAGGATTCCTGAGCGCGGCCTCCACCTGACGCAGCCGGCGCTGTACAGCTTTTCTGATGACCCAGGTCAGGAGGCTCATGACGTTCCCGCGTCGTGGTCGATTTTACCTGTCGGCCATGCTATGATAGCAAGGCGGCCTTAGGTCCGCAACAGCAGAATGGATGAAGCCGCGAACCCGTTGACCGGGCGCTGGCCACGATGAAAAAGGAGGGTAAGGGTGCCTGACATCTTCGACCGCTGTGTGTGCTTCCTCGACGAGCAGCGCATTGCCCGCCACGATGAACTTCCCGTGGCGGAGCGGGTGCTGTTCGACGTGTCACCCATCGAGAACGCCGGCCCCTGGATCGAGCGCGACGGCCGCAAGGTCCTTCAGTTCAGCACGAACGACTACCTGGGCCTGAGCGTTCACCCGGAGGTGCGGGCCGTTGCCGCCGAATACGCCAAGCGCTACGGAATCGGTTCACCCATGGGCGCGCGGCCGCTGACCGGCACGATCGAGCTGCATCTCGAACTCGAACGGCAGATCGCCGAGTTCAAGCGCGCCGAGGCGGCCATCACATTCTCCAGCGGGGCCGGAGCCATGATAGGCGCCGTCGCCTGCCTCGCGCAGCCGGGCGACCTCGTGATTTTCGATCAGCTTGCCCACGCCAGCCTCGTCTGCGGTGCCAAGATCGCCGGCCCCGCCATCAAGTACTTCCGCCACAACGACGCCGCCAGCCTCGAGCGCGTCCTCCGAATGGCCGACCCCGACCAGGCGAAGCTCGTCGTCATCGACGGCGTCTACAGCATGAACGGCGACATCGCTCCGCTGCCCGAGATCTGCGAGCTGTGCAAGCGGTACGGCGCCCGGCTCTTCGTCGACGACGCCCACGGCACCGGCGTCTGCGGCGACAACGGCCGCGGCGCGGCCGAACTGCTCGACGTCGAAGACCAGATCGACATCCACGCCGGCACCTTCAGCAAGGCGTTCGGAACCTACGGCGGCTTCATCGCCGGGCCGAAGGAGGTCATCTTCTACATCCGATGCCTCGCTCCGACGATACTCTTCACAAAGGCCACCCCCGCCTGCGTGGTCGCCGCGACGATCAAGGCTCTCGAGCTCGTGAAGAAGGCCGGCGGCCGCCGCAAGAAGCTGTGGGCCAACGCCCGGCTGCTACAGTCCACACTGCGCCGGCGCGGCATCGACATCGGCGCCACACAGACGCCCATCACACCCATCAGCCTCGGGGGCAACAGCGCCCTGCACGTGGCGGACATCCTTCGCCGCGAGTACGGGATCTGGGTCTCGCCGGTGGTCTACCCGGCCGTCCGCCGCGGTGCCGCGATCATCCGCACCATTCCCACCGCCCTGCACAAGAAAGAGGACATCATGTACCTCGTCGATTCCCTCGAAGCTGCTCTCGCCCAGCACAAGGCGAACGAGGTCGCCGAGACGACCACGCAGCCCGATTCCACCGTGGTCGAGAAGTGAGGGCTTTCAAGGTGCCTGTCACCTTGAAAGAACGCAGGTGCTTGCGGCGACACGAGTTGTGATTTCGTTTGACAATTCGGCGGCTGAATGTAGGCTGTGAGCGAATTCGGAGGAGGCCATGTCCCGATGGCCCCACTCCATATCACAGCGCTTCCGCCGCAGGTTGACAAGGGCCGACTCGAATCGCGACGCTAAACAAGTACTTACGCCGCTTGTGCTCTGCACAAGGGCGCCAGCGAACGAAAGCGATCGACTGCTGATGAGCGCCGGCGATGTCGAAGTCCGTGAGGTGGCGAGTTCCCGGGAGCGTGATCTCTTCCTCCGGCTGCCGTCGCGGCTTTACCGGTCGGATCCCTTCTGGGTGCCGCCGCTCCTGAGCGCGGTGGACAAGCAACTGGACCCCAAGCGTCATCCGTTCTTCGAGCACGCCGAGGCCCGCCTCTACCTCGCCTGGCGCGGCGGCCGGCCCGTGGGACGAATCGCCGCGATCGTCAATCACCTCCACAACTCGTACCACAACGAAAAAGCCGGGTTCTGGGGATTCTTCGAGACCGAGCGCGACCAGCAGGCGGCCAAGGCCCTTCTCGATACCGCCGCCGACACGCTGCGCGGATTCGGGATGACCAAAATGAGCGGCCCGTTCAATCCGTCGGTCAACGCCGAATGCGGCCTGCTCGTCGAGGGCTTCAATTCTCCCCCGGTGATCCTGATGCCCTACAATCCGGCGTACTATCCCGGCCTCGTCGAGCAGGCGGGGCTCCGGCCAGTCAAAGAACTTTACGCCTACCAGTTGTTCGAGCCGGACGTGTCCGCCGGCCAGGCCTCACGCCAGCGAGTGGAGCGGCTCGCCTTGGCTGTGCGGCGCCGGCACCCCGAAATCACCGTGCGTCACCTCGACATGAAACGCTTCGAGGCCGACGTCCTTACCCTGGGCAAGCTATTCGACACCGCACGCCGCGACAACTGGGCGTTCGTCCCCACGACCGAGGCCGAGCTGCGGCTGATGGCCCGCGAGATGAAGCCTGTTGTGGTGCCCGAGCTCGTCCTCATCGCCGAGGTCCGCGGCAAGCCCGCCGGCTGCATGATGGCGCTGCCCGACATCAACCTCATCCTCCGCAAGCTCAACGGCCGGCTCTTCCCGTTCGGCTGGGCCCGCCTGCTCTGGGGCAAGCGCCGGATTCGCGCCGTGCGGGTCTTCGGGTCCGCCTGCCTGCCGGAATACCGCAAGCTCGGCGTGGCCGCCCTCCTCTTCGCGCACTTCATCCAAACGGGCCTGCATCTCGGCTACAACACCGCCGAGCTCTCATGGCTTGCCGAAGGGAACGTCCAGTCCATGCGCACCCTCGAAGCCGCCGTCCAGCCCCGCCTCTACAAGCGCTACCGCATCTACGGCCGCGAACTGTAGCACATACACGGAGAAGTCAAGACACAGTACGGATTGCGGCGGGCGAAACCGTTGACCCGGCGGTCCGGACGGAGATCATCGAGCCGCCGTCAGCAGACTTGCCGCAACGATTCCTTCGCTCGACAATAAACCTGAAGC
>CAYXNI010000232.1:0-4813 GCA_964466285.1 uncultured Planctomycetota bacterium
CGAGGACGCCGGCGCCGAGACCAAAGAGCACGGCGAAAGCCAGCGCGGCCCCGCCGATGATAAGCGACTTTGGAAGAGCCTCCCCGATGATTTCGCCGACCGGTCTCTGTTGGCCGATCGACTCGCCAAGGTCGAGACGCACCAGGTCGCCCAGATAGGCGAGGTACTGGACGGCCAGCGGGCGGTCGAGTTTCCACTTGTGCTCGAGGTTCTTGCGGACGGCCGGATCGAGGGTGCGGTCGGCGTCGAACGGCCCGCCCGGCATCAGGCGCAGGAGGAAGAAAGTCAGAGTAACGATGCAGAAGAGCGCGATCAGCCCGCCGGCGGTTCGGCGAATGAGAAAGGACAACATCCCTTCGGCAGCTCCGTGACGTGTTCGGAAGTTCAGCGCAAACGATTCTAGCGGCGGCGGCCCCGCGGGTCAATGCGGCCGGGCCAATCCGGCCTCCTTGCGAATGCGGGGAACGCCAGGTACAATGATTCCGAGCCGAAGACGCGGAATCCAGGCGGAGGGGATCATGCGGCTGAGACCACCCAGGACAAGCCGATGGAACAGGCCCGCGCGTGAGCCGGGAATCGCCGCTGGACAAGCAATGCAGGCTCCTCGAGCCGGTTCAGCCGCCGCCCACGGAAAGGAGTGTGTCATGAAACCTTACATGCCGGTTGCGATTCTGGCGCTCCTTCTCTCCCTCAACGCGTGCGCCGAAGAAGCCATGCCGCCGGGCTGGGTGAAGCACTCGGACCCGGCGGGGTTCGTCGTGTCACATCCGAAGGGCTGGAACGTGACGGCGTCGGCCGACGGGCTCATCGTCATCGAGAGCGCGGCCAAGTCCGCCAAGGTTGTCGTACAGCCGTTCTTCCTCCAGAAGCCGATGACCGCAGAGGAGTGGATCGCCCAGGTGCCCAAGCTGCTCGGCGGCGTTTTCCCCAAGGCGCAGCTCGACTCCACCAAGCCTCGGCAGAAACGCCCCGACGAGATGTTCGCGTCCATTCGTTACGCCGCGGGCGGCAAGGCGGGCAAAGCCAACGCGCTCTGCTCGATCGATGGTTCGAGTGGGATGCTGTACGTGGTGGCCGCGCCGGAGGCCGACTTCGCCGCGCAGAAAGCGACCCTCGTCAAGGTGCTGAAAAGCTTCTCGTTCACCGCCCCGGCGGCGTCGTGGAAGGCGCCGGCCGCGCCGGGCGCCGTCGAGTGGGTCCGCTGGAAGGACCCGAAGCAGGATGCGTTCAGCCTCGAGGTCCCGCGCGACTGGAACGTCACCGGCGGCATGTTCCACCGCAACGCCGTGGACCCCAGGGCGGTCGTCGTTGCCGCTTCGCGCGACGGCCAGATCGTCATCACCGGCGGAGACGTGGACGTGCCCACGTTCACACTCCCGACTCCGACCCTCGCGGCGGCCGGGTTCACAGAGGGCTCGCCCTACTCGCCCGGCTACGGCGTGGTGATGCAGGTCTCGCGGCACATGCCGGGCGCCGCCTTCCCCAAGTGGTACGTGACCTCGAAGCTGCCCAAAGGATATGCCGGCCTGACCTTTATCGACGCCCGCGACCGCGACGACACGGTCAAGCTTATCAACGAGGTCTACGCCCAGAACCAGAACTTCGGAATCACGTCCAAGCTCAGCGCGGGCGAGGTGGCCTTCACCTGCAAGAAGGACGCCCAGTTGTGGAACGGATACTACTTCGCGTCGACGCGCCTCACCGAGGGGCTCGCGGGCGGCGGCGGAATCTGGAACATGGAATCGCTCTACGGCTACATGGCCGTCGCCGGCAAAGAAAAAGACGCCCAAACCATACTGGCCGGAATGCTCAAGTCGTTCCAACTCAACCCCGAGTGGGTCGCCAAGCAGCAAAACCTCACCGCCGAAGTCTCCAAGATCGTCACCAAGACCAACGACGAGATCTCGAAGGCCATCAGCGACACGTACTGGAACCGCGAGAAGGCGCGGGACGACATGTCGCGCAAGTGGTCGAACATGATGCTGGGCCAGACCGACGTGGCGGACCCCGGGACGGGCGAGAAGTGGAAGGTCTCGAACGGCCACAACTACTACTGGCGCAAAGACCATGCCGGCGTCGTCGTCGGGACCGATACCTATGAACGGCCCGACACGGACTTCACCCCTCTGGAAGAATGGTAAACGCGCCCAGCGTTCATACAGGCGCCCGGAAAAAGCGCACGCCCGCGAAGCGCGGGGCCGCGAAGGTTGCAAAACCTATCCTCAAAGGTATAATGTCGTTCGGGCTTTGAGGGTGCGGGCCCGTAGCTCAGCGGTTAGAGCAGCGGACTCATAATCCGTTGGTCCGGGGTTCGAATCCCTGCGGGCCCACCACAGCGAACCGCCATCGGAGAGGTGGCTGAGCGGTCGAAAGCGGCAGGTTGCTAACCTGTTGTACGGGGAAACCCGTACCCCGGGTTCGAATCCCGGCCTCTCCGCCAGATTACTACATATCCCCCTAACTTCCGGCCTGACGACCGGTCATAACCACAGTATAAATAATTGCATCAGGTGGCCGGTGGCTATATGGTGACCATAGGGAGGTACCCATCGCCTCAAGCGGCGTCTTCACGAAAAATTGGTGTCAAAGAACACTCCGTCGCGCCACCAAAGTCGCCCTGACGTGGCTGTTATAAGTCGTTCACGATCTTGCGGCGCATTCAAATCGGAATCACATTCCGCGCGTATGGCGTGCGGTCCGAGGAGGACGAGTACGCGGAGAAGGACAAGGAGGATCAAGAGAATCGGAGGGCCATGGGATACAAGCGGGTGTTCCGGGGTAAGGGTGGCGTGGGAATGGCGGAACAAAACCTTTGCGAAGACGGGGAGGATGGGCGTATAATTCTGTGAGAGAGCTGGGATGGGAAGGATAAACCGCGGCGCAGGGCGTGGGTAGGGAATTTTATGTCAATCGAGCAGTCCGCCGATCATCCGAACGGCAAAGCGGGCAACTCTGCCGGCAAAGCGGGCAACTCTGGTCCTCAGACGGGTGGGCCTGACACTGGAGCGCGGGCCTCGGACACACGGGCGGGCGGCTCGAGCGCGAAATCGGACAACTCCGATACTAAAATGGGGACGACGCAGCGCATCGGGGGCTTCGAGATTCTGTCGAAGGTCGGGAAGGGCGGGATGGGGACGGTGTTTCGCGCCCGGCAGATTTCGATGGACCGGATCGTGGCGCTCAAGATCCTGCCGCCGCACCTGGCGCGGAACCAGCAGTTCGTGGCGCGGTTCCTGCGCGAGGCGCACTCGGCGGCGCGGCTGAACCACACGAACATCGTGCAGGCGTTCGACGCGGGAAAAGCGGACGGATATCACTACTTCGCGATGGAGTTCGTCGACGGTCAGAGCCTGAGCGACGTGCTGAAGGAGAGCGGGCTGCTGCCCGAACGGCGGGCACTCGAGATCGCGCGGGACATCGGCCGCGCGCTCGATTACGCGCACAGTTGCGAAATCATCCACCGGGACGTGAAGCCCGACAACATTCTGCTGGGGGCTGACGGTTCGGCCAAGCTCGCTGACCTCGGGCTGGCGCGCGAAACCACGCACACGGACAACAACCTCACCCAGACGGGGACGGCGATCGGCACGCCGAACTACATCTCGCCGGAACAGGTCCGGGGCGAGACGAATCTCGACGGCCGGTGCGACATATATGCCCTGGGGGCGACGCTCTATCATCTGCTGGTGGGATTCCCGCCGTACAAGGGAGGCACGAGCACCGAGGTGATGGCCAAGCACCTGACGGCGCCGGTCCCCGACCCGCGGCAGGTGAATCCGAAGGTTTCGTACGAGGCGAGCCGGATCGTGCGGAAGGCGCTGGCGAAGGAGCAGGACCGGCGGTACTCTACCGCGAAGGAGTTCCTGAACGACGTCGAGCGGCTCCTTGCGGTGCCGGAAGGGTATGCCGACGAGGCGGGAGAGCCGGTCGCCATTGCCGCAGACGCGCCGCCAGCCGGCCCCATGGTCAGGCGCGGGTTCTACATTGCCGCTGCGATCACCGGCGTGATCGCCGTCGTTGCGCTGGCAATGGCCGTTCAATGGTTCGGGTCGAGAACGCCAGAAGAGCCGGAGGTGGTGAATCCGCCGCCCATGAAGGCAGTGCCCGCTCCTCAGACGACCGAGCCGGGACGCGCCGCGTTGGAAGAAGAACGCATGGCGAAGGAGCGCAAAGAGCGCCAGGAGCGGGTGGACCGGCGCGAACGGCTGCGCACGGAAATGGCCGCGCTTGTGGACAAGAGCCAGTTCAGGGAAGCTCTGGGACTGCTCGACGGGCACAAGCAGAAATATCCCGGTGACCTCGCCCCGGACGCCGTGGACCGATCCAGACGCATGGTGCTGTTCCGCGCTGACCAGCGATACGCCGAGCTGGTCCGCGAGGTGGACGCGGCGATTGCGGCGAAGGATTATGCGAAGGCGCGGGGGGTCCTGTCGGCCGTCGAGTCGTTCGGGATTCCGCACCTCAGCCAGAGGGCTCAGCAGCGGCTGGCGGAGGTCAACGCGCGCGAGAAGCACGCTCAGCTCTGGTCCCAGTGGGAAGGCGTGAAGGCGCAGGCGAAGAACCTTGCGAAGGACGGCAAGTTCGACGACGCCGTGAGCGTGCTGAACGAGGCGAAGTTCATGTCGATCGATGGGATCGCCGGCCTGGTCCGGCAGGAGGTCGAGTCCGTTGAAGCGGCCCGGCGGGAGGCGGCGGATGCGGTGATGGAGGCGTACCAGAAGGAATCGGACGGGGTCTGGATGCTGTTCAAGGAGCGGAAGTTTGCGGAGGCGGACGCTCGCCTCGCCCAGTTGGCGGGTGACCCGCAGTACAA
>CAYXNI010000233.1:0-4813 GCA_964466285.1 uncultured Planctomycetota bacterium
AATCGCCTGCCGGATCAGCCTCTCCCGCCTCGCCGTCAACTCCCCTGCCGTTTGCCCAGGCCGCCGACACCCGCACTTCGGACACCGCCCCACCCCCTCCGCAACGAACTCCCGACACTCCCTGCACGTCACCATCATCGCCCTGCCCTCCTACAGAATCACACCAAACACCCGCCAGGCCGTGCGGCCGCGCCGCACGATGCCCGGCCCACCCTCCCCCTTCTCCGCCCTCACCACCAGGAGCCTCTGCCCCCGATGCCACACAGGCTCCAGCCCGTCGTCCTCGACGCGGTAGACCATCGCCCCCACGGGCAACTCGACTGCCGCCCCGGCCCCGACCACTGGCAGCCGAACCGCTCGCCCGTAAAGGCTCGACGGCTCGGCCACCGCTTCGCCCGCCGTCGTTTCCCCGAACAGCAGCCACCCCGCACCCACCCCGAACGCGCGCGCAATGCGCTCGGCAACGGCCGGAGCGATCCCTTGCTCACCTCGCATCAATCGGCTCGTTGCCATCGCGTTCAGGCCGATAGCTTTTCCGAAGGCGACCTGCGTAAGTCCAGACTCAGTCAAGACATGCCGAAGCCGACGCGCCTGCTCTGACAGAGAGCACGAATCCCCTAACGATTTCTGATATTTGACGGTTGACACGGCTATCAGAATCCGTTAGAATCAGCGCACCTGTTACGGAGCCTTCAATGTCCAACGTCACCCAAGCCCAACGCCACGGCGAGACGCAGTCAATGGGGCATCCCCTGCCTCATCAACTCCGTACAGGTACTCGTCGTGGCAACGGACCCAGTGCCCTCGGCCACACCGTCGAGGGCACTGGCATTATACCACCGTCCGCCGCCTCGTCAAGGGCGGCGTTTCTCTTTGGCCCCGCTTCCGACAACCGACCGCTTCGGAGCAGCACCGCATGGAGCCGCACCTACACGACAGTTGGCTTGTCCTAGACCAAGCCATCGGCGACGACCGAGTCCCCCTCGCCGAGTTGCTCCACTGTTCGATTGACACCCTCGACCTCCAGTGCTCGCCCCCGCCCGACTTCACCCCACGCGACCGCAAGAGCCGAGGCCGCCGCAACTGGCTCGACGAAGCCTACTTCACCGCCAAACGCTGCACCAACGGCATGGCCGCCATCCACTTCCTCTGCAAGCAACTCGGCGGCACCTTCCTGCCCGACGCCAACCTGCCCCATCCCGACGAAGGCCGCCTCCTCGTCGAGCCCGCCGGCCTCGCCGACGGCATCAAAGTCATCCTGCGCGAACTCAACCGCACGCCCGCCAAGGCCGCCATCCCCGAGCCCGTCCTCGCCGACCTGGTCGCCGCCTTCTGCCGCGACCTCCGCGCCCTCCACCTCGACCGCCGCAACCGCCGCCGAAAGGGGGCTGACAGATGAAGGACGAACTCTATTGCTGCCACGCCTGTGGCCACACCTTCAAGGAATCGGCCAACAAGCCCGTTCTCGATTGCAGAGAATGTGGAGAGACCTTCAGCGGCAGCGTCTTCGGCCAGCCCAACAAAACGATGAAGGCCAGAAGCAACAGCCAAGCCTACCCATCCCAGGACGACGGCGGGCAGTGCCCCATGCCCGCCTGCGACGGATGCCTCGAAGGCCACATCGGCTGCCCGAAGTGCGGGGCAGGGATTGAGGACGTTGGCCCAATTTGCGACGGGTGCGCGGACGAGCGTCGGCAACGCGGCCTCGACCGCCGCAACCGCCGCCGAAAGGCCCACCATGAATAGCCGCCTCGACGCCCCTTCAACCGCCCCTCAAACGCCCCTCGAAGGCGACTTCGGACCGACTCTGGATGGCGATCCAGAGTCGGTCCTCCAGAGTCGGCCCGAAAATCCAGAGTCATCTTCCATAAGTATCCAGGTTGACAAGCCTTGCATCGTCACCATCCAGAGTCAACGCCCCGACGAAAAAAAAGTCCAGAGTCGGCCCGTGATCCTCGCTTACGCCGACTATGCCCGCTTCGAGGGCATCCCGATCAACACCGTCCGCTCCCGAATCCGCTCCGGCCTCCCCCGCGTCGAGCTGGCCGAGCGAGGCCGCAACGGCAAGCCCGTCTGGGGCATCCCCTTCGAGAAGCTCTCCGCCTCTGGCCAGGCCCGCTACTGGCAGGCGAAGCGTCAACAAGTCGACTCGACCGCCGACCTTACCGGGGACGGCGGCAGTCATGGCCTGGCGGCCCCAATGGGGCAAGGGATGGCCCCCAGCCGCCAGGCCCTTATACATGATGTAAGGGGTCGCCTGGCAGAGCCGACCTCGCTCGCGAGCCCGACGGCTCTGGCCTCCTACCCTGTGGGCGGGGCCTCCGTGCCCCGCGTGGCTCTGGCGGCGCGGGGGATTGGCGGCGGCGATGAACACCTGAGCCCCGCCCCCCCATCCGCCGGCCCCCCATCCGTCGCCTTCAACGACGCCGGCGTGCCCGTCCTCGCCTCCGACCCGCGGCTCGTCTGGGAAGCCGGCCTCCAGGCCGCCTTCTCCGAGCACGCCTGCGAGGAGTTCTTCCGCCGCCGCCGAGCCGTCGCCGCCCTCGACCTGGAGCAAGCCGTCGGCGGCCACGGCGACAAGCTCGACCTCGCCCGCCGCGTCGCCGACCAGCACCGCCTCAAGAGCTGGCGCACCCTCCTCACCTGGCAACGCCACGTCCGCAAGCACGGCGAGCAACGCCTCGTGCCCCGCTGGAAGAAGTCCACCGGCTCGAAGACCATCCCCAAGCACCTCCAGGGCCTCCTCGAAGCCTTCTACGCCCAGGGCGGCGCCCACGACGAACTCAACCGTCCGAGCGTTCGCCAGTGCCACGCCCAAATGCTCGTCTGGTTCGCGGGCCTCTATGGCCACCTCGCCAAGCCGCCCAAGGTGCCCAGCTACGACGCCGTCAACCGCTTCATCGCCGCCATCCGCAAGGCCAGGCCCATGCTCGTCGAATCCGCTCGCGAGGGCAAGGACTTCGCCCGCGACCACTTCGGCTTCCACGTCATCCGCGACCCCAAGGCCATCGGCCAGGGCGTCGCCGTCGTCCTCGACCATCGGGTAATGGACACCCACGTCATCCTGCCCAACGGCAAGATAGGCCGCCCGTGGCTCACCGCCATCATGGAGATCTACACCTCCGACTTCGCCTGGGTGCTCGACGAGCAGGTATCGAGCGATGGCGTCGCCTCGGCCTTCCGCCGATGGATACAAGGCTACACCATCCTCGACGAGGAGACCGGCGAGGTCTTCGAGTTCCCCGCCCACGGCGTCCCCGAGCACGCCATCGTGGACCACGGCAAGGAGTTCCACGGCGGCCCGCTCGCCGACCGAGTCCAAGTCCGCGGCGGCCGATTCTGCCGCAAGCTCTGGCACTCGCCCAAGGACATGGTGCTCGACCCCGGCTATGCCGACACGCTCTTCTCCGGCCTGGGCATCCACCGCAGCACGGCGACCCCCTACCTCGCCCGCGCTAAGGGCATCGAGCCAATGTTCGGCTCCTTCGCCACCCGCATCGAAAACCTCATCGCCGGCCACTGCGGCCGCAACACGGTAGACAAGCCCGACCAACTCGCCGAACGCCGCGACCGCGGCGAGCTGCTCACCTGGACCCAATACCTCGTCGTCCTCTCCCGCTGCATCCAACAGTGGCGCACCGAACGCCCCATCGGCAAGCTCCGCGAGCTGCCCCCCGCCGAATACTGGGCCGACTGGTCCGGCCCACTGCCCGACCCGCGCCGCCTCGACAACCTCCTCCTCCACAAGGAAGCCAAGCGAGTCCAGGGCTCCGGCATCGAAATCAGCCACGGCAAGGAAACCTATCACTACATCTCCGACGACCCCGAGTTCGCCTATGCCTCCGGCAGCCTGGTAGACGCCCTCTGGACTAAGCACGATCCCGAAGCCTGCCTCATGATCGGCCCGCTTTCCGGCAAGGCCATCCTCTGCCCGCGCGTAGACCTCCGCGCCCAATCCTGGGACTTGCTCCTCGGCAAGGACGTGCCCGCCAACCATCGCCTCGTCAACCGCGCGCGCGGCGCCCAGAATGCCCTCCGCCACGCCTACAAGCGATGGGGCAGCCAGATGCGCTCCACCGTCAACGCCGACCCCACCGGCAGCCTCCGCCTCGCCGATGCCAACGGCCGCGGCATCCGCCAAATCGCCCGCGAACTCCGCCGCGCCGAACCCGCCGATTCCGCCGCTTCCACGGCCTCCGGCCTCCAGCCGACGGCCGACGTTGCCCCCCCATCCGCCCTCTACCGCGAAGCCGGCCGCAACCCCGCCGACCTCTTCGCCGCCCTCGACGCCATCCCAGTTGCCCAAGGAGCCACCGAAGATGCCGCCCCTGCCAACTGACCCCATTGCCCTGGCCGCGCAAGTCCTCACCGAAATGGAGGACAGGATCGCCCTCTGGGCTTCCGCCTGCGACATTGGCCTCGACCAGGCCAAACGCCTCGCCCACTCCGACCTCGACGGCTATCGCCAGCTCTCCGTCGTCCTCGACGGCGTGCTCGACGACATCCACCGCCTGATCGCCCGCTTCGGCCCCATGTGCACGGCATTCCACCAATGCCCCGACATGGCCCGCGAGGCCCGCGAACGCTACCGCGAGCAACTCACCAGCGAGATCGACCTCATCATGTGCCTCGGCGCCCAGCAGCGGGCCAACACCCGCCGTCTGCTCGCCATCAGCTCCGCCATCCAACACCTTCCGGCCCCCGGTTCCCCCAACCAGAAAGGAGGTCAACCCACCACTGTCCCATCCTAGCGTGTCCGATGCAGACGGCTCGGGCGGCGCCCCCTCCGCGTCGCCCGAGCCCGACTACCGCC
>CAYXNI010000234.1:0-4795 GCA_964466285.1 uncultured Planctomycetota bacterium
GGCAGCCTGAACTTAGGGCCGACTGTTACATAAACTATGGCCAACGTAGTAACTCCGCACAAGAGAATTCAAGACAATCACTGTTTCCCGGATTCCTTTCTCGGCCCGTCATGGGCCTCAGCAGCCCGATCCGGACGCCACAAGCATTATACCGCGCCATGTGGATGCGGAAAGCAGAATCCATAGGGCGTGCAGGCCAGTGCCGCACGCTCATCGGCGAGAGCCTCTTCGACACCGGCCGCGGGCCCGATTACCCTGCGCCCCGCCGCGCTCAAAGAGTTGGAAAGTCTAACGTTTAAAGTTGTCGCGAAACACCACGGGCGTGCATTCACACAACTTTAGAGCGCCTAACAATATGAAAAAGTTTTCGACAGGATGAACAGGATGTACCGGATTTGTGGCGATGCATAGCATCGCCACGCCATCCCGTCAATCTTGTGAATCCTGTCAGGGTCTTTTCGTTAGAAGTTCTTAAACTTTGAACTTGAAACTTTAAACTCAACTCATGGCTTGGGGAGTTCTTCGACCTTCGGCAACTCATTCAGCGACTTGAGGCCGAAGTGTTCGAGGAACTTCTTTGTGGTGCCGTAGAGAAGCGGACGGCCGAGGACCTCGGCGCGGCCGGTGATTCTTACCAGGCCCTTCTGAAGCAGCGTCCGCAGCAGCGGCCCCGCCTGCACCCCGCGGATGGCTTCGATGTCGGCGCGCGTGACCGGCTGCTTGTATGCGACGACGGCCAGCGTCTCGAGCGCGGCCTGCGAGAGCCTGGCCGAGCCGCCGCCGCTCTGAAGCTGGCTCACATAGTCGGCGAACTCTTTCCTGGTCAGCATCTGGAACCCGCCGGCCACCTCTTCGATCACGAAACCGCGCCTCGCTTGCTCGTACTCTCTGGCGAGTTCGAGGATGATCTTGCGGACGACGCGCCCGTCGGCGCCCGTATCCCGGAGCGCGTCTACGAGCCTGCGCGAGCTTACCGGCTCCGCCACGCTGAAGAGCATGGCCTCGATGGCCGAGCGGCAGAGCGCGAGCGCCTCCGGCGGAAGCTCCCTGGCCGGCTTGCCCGATTCTTCGTCATCGGGTTCTGCGTCCGCGTCGGCCGGGACTTCGCCTTCCGGCCCGGACGGCGCCCCTGCGCCCGGCTCGTCCTCATCCGCCGCGGCGGTTTCCAGCTCTTCCGCTTCGTCCGGAGACGGCCCCGGGCCGTCCGGGCCGGCCGGGCCGGCCTGCGCGCCTTGAGCTTCGTCTGTCGTGTCGGACTCGGGGGTCGTTTGTTCGTTCGGGTTGCTCTCGTCAGCGCACACTCTACGGGTTCCCTTCATCTTTGGTTTTGGGAGGCTGGGCGCCCGCCTCGATCGCCCTCAGGGCCTCGCCGATTTTCTTCGTTGCGTCCTTGACCGAGTTGACCACGGCCTGGGAGGTGATCGTGGCGCCAGTCAACTGAGAGATTTCGCCATCGCGGGCTTTGCCCTTCACGAGCACGAGGCCGCTCTCGGTCTTCCCGGCGAACTGCTGCTGGAAGGGCGGCACGGCAGGCGGCTCAGTGCCCGCGCCCTTCTTCTCCTTCGAGCCGAAGAGCGCCTGCCAGAGGGATTCCTTGGGCGGGACTTCCCGCGCCCGCTCGCCGAGCCCGGGCGTCTCGTTCTGCGAAAGGATCCGAACCCCGATGATACGCATCTCGGGATCGACTCCGACGATGGTCTCGATCGTGCTGGAATAGCCCCGTGCGGTGCCGATGGCCGCGTATGCGAGAGCATGGCCGCTCTTGTCCCGGGCGATGTACAGCTTCTCGCTGTCCTTCGGCTCTGTGGAAGTGACGCCCGGCAGCGCCCGCTCTTCGATCGACTCCCTTTCCGGCGGCATCACGGCCTGCAGGCCGTCGTTCAGGTCCCTTTTCTTCGACACCTTGATGCGGTCCCTGGTCAGTGCGTACGTATAGCCGAGCGCGGCGGCCGCGACAAGGCAGATTGCCGTGATCACCAGCGGGTACTTCACGCGTTCGTTCATGGCCGCTTCTTTCCGTAGACACGCGGCTTTGTCCAGCCGTCAATGAGCGGGACCGCCGTGTTCATCAGGAGAATCGAATAACAGACCCCTTCGGGATAACCGCCGTACTTGCGAATGATGACGGTCAACAGGCCGCACCCGCAGCCGAAGATGAGCTGGCCGGCCCTCGTAAGCGGGCTGGTGACCATGTCCGTCGCCATGAAGATGGCCCCCAGCATCACGCCGCCGGCCAGAACCTCGAAGAGCGGCTGCCCGCCGGCCCACACCCAGCCCCGATAGAACTTGTCTCCGTCCATCGCGCCCACGTTCAACGGCAGCAGCCAGCCCAGCAGCGCAACCGTTCCGATGAAGGCGACCGGGATGTGCCACTTGATCACCTTCCTCGCGAGCAGAATGGCGGCGCCGACAAGAATGGCCAGAGCGCTGGTCTCGCCGACACAGCCCACTCGCGCCCCGATGAACAGGTCCCGGAGCGGCGTGCTGTTCCGCTCCTGAATCAGCCGAAGCGTCCCGCGAGGAGTTTTCCCCAGGCCAGAGCTCCCCTCGACCAGGCTCTTCCGATAGTCCTTCTGTGCGCTGAGCGGCGAGGCCCCGGTCACCGCGTCCGCACGGCCATATGCGGGCGGCTCCGTCTGCGCCAGGGGGATGTCCGCGATCTCTACCCAATTCGCCTGCCTGCCGCGCAAAGCCGGTCTGGCATCGGGATCAGGCGGGACAGGTTGCCACCCGCCGATCATGAGTGCCCCGAAGCACGCGACGGCAAACGCGCGGCCCGCAAGTGCCGGGTTCCAGATATTGCATCCCAGCCCGCCGAACGCCAGCTTCACGATGGCAATGGCGAACACCGACTCGGTGACCGGGATGAACCACGGAGCGTTCGACGGCGTAATGAACGCCACAAGCAGCCCCGTGACGACCGCACTACCGTCGGCGGCCGTCACTTTCCGGCCGGAGAGCTTCTGAACGACGGCCTCGGTCGCCACCGCCGCCACTACGCCGAAGACGATGATCTTGATCGCGGGCAGGCCGAAGAAATAGCACGCGGCGAACACCGCCGGCAGCAGAGCCACGACGACCGTCCACATGATCCGAGGGACGTCGTCCCGCGCACGGATGTGGGGCGAGACCGTCGCGAGCAGCGGGGCCTCTGTTTCGGGGATGGTTCCCGACTTGGACGACGCCGGGGCCTTCGGCCCCGGGCCGGTTTCGGCCGCCGGCTTCGACGTGGGCTGGTCGCTCATTCCGTCCTGTTATCCCGCTTTTCTGGCCTTCTCTTCGGCCCGGGCTCGGGCCAGTTCGGCCTTGCCGTATTTCACAAGATGCACAATCGGCCGCCGCGACGGGCAAACGTACGTGCAGCAGCCGCATTCCTTGCAGTCCATGATGTCGCTGGCCTTGATGGCAGCGAGCTTCTTCGCCTCGCAGATGACGCTGAGATACGATGGCACCAGCCGCCACGGGCAGGCATCCACGCACCGCCCGCAGCGGATGCATGCGCTCCACTCGTAGGCTATCGCGTCGGTCAGGGCCAGGACCCCCGACGTCCCCTTCGTGACGGCGATGTCCGCCGTGTACTGGGCCAGGCCCATCATCGGCCCGCCGATAACGAGCTGGTTCGCGGACTTTTTCAGCCCTGCTTTGTCGAGCAGTGTGCGGACGGGCGTCCCGATCGGCACGAGGTAGTTCGCCGGCGTGTCCACGCCATCGCCGCTCACCGTGAGCACGCGCTCGACGAGCGGCCTGTTGAACCGGAGCGCCTCGCAGATCGCCACGGCGGTCCCTGTGTTCTGGCAGATCACGCCGATGTCGATGGGCAGGCCGCCCGACGGGATCTCGCGGCCGAGCAGCGCGGCGGTGATCTGGTGCTCGGCCCCCTGCGGATAGCGAACGCGGAGCATCTCGACCCGCACGTTCGGCTGGCCCGCGGCCGCGTCGCTAAGCTTCTCAAAGGCGGCCGGCTTGTTTGCCTCGATGGCGATCCAGCCGTTCGCTGCGCCGGTCGCCTTCATCAGGAGCCCGAGCGCTGCCACGATCTCGTCGGCCCGCTCGACCATCTGACGGTAATCGCAGGTGAGATACGGCTCGCACTCGGCGCAGTTGATCACGACGTCCGTGATGGGCTTGCCTTCCATCGGGCTGATCTTGACATGGGTGGGGAAGGCCGCCCCGCCCAGGCCCACGATCCCGGCGTCGCGGATGGCGTTGCGGATTTGCTCCGGCGTCATCCCGGCGGGGTCCCGCTCCCGGTTGACCCCGGCCGCCCACTCGTCCTTTCCGTCGTTCTCGACGATGACCGCCGGCAGCCTGCCGCCCAGCGGATGGGGCCGGGCCTCGACCGCTTTCACCTTGCCGGAGACGGGGGAATGAACGGGCGACGAGACAAAGCCCTGCGGCTCCCCGACAACCTGCCCCTTCTTGACCGTATCGCCGGGCTTGACCGCCGCCCTTGCGGGCGCTCCGATGTGCTGGGAGAGATACAGGATCAACTCGGGCGGGGCCGGAAAACGCTCGATTGGCTTGTCTTTCGCCAGCTCTTTATGATCGTGCGGGTGCACCCCGCCCTTGAAAGTCTTGAGCATTTTGGCTGAGGGCACACCTCCGTCGCTCTAGGGCTGCCACCAGATTCTATCAATAGGGTCTGGAACTGTCAACGGCAGGCGCGACGGCAAACGGCGCCAAGCAGTCGCAGGCTCTTCGCTTTTTCTGGCGGAAAGTGGCGTCAGGGACCGGGAAGGCGCACGCCCATGGGAACGACGACAATGCCGCCCGGACTGACGGTGAAGCGGGCCCT
>CAYXNI010000235.1:0-4791 GCA_964466285.1 uncultured Planctomycetota bacterium
GTCCACCCCACCAACGCGCACGAGTCTCTCGGGAGAGACTCGTGCGCGTCTTTTCTTGCGCGCACGATTCAAACACTGGCTGGAAGCACGGGCCGCCGGGTGGGGCCGCGCGTGGACTAAACATGCGGCTGGCGCCCGGCTGCATCGAGGGGCGTCGGCCGAATGAGGGTCGGCTGTCCGATCATCTGGGAGGCGGGGGCGGGAAGCCGCGAAGAAGGGCCGGTCACTTTACGACAACATTGACCAGCCGGCCGGGGACGATGACGGTCTTGACGATCTGCTTGCCTTGGGTGTGGGCGCGGACGTTGCCGTCGGCGAGGGCGAGCTGCCTGAGCTGGTCTTCGGTGGCGTCGGCCGGTGCGTTGATCCTGCCGCGGACCTTGCCGTTGACCTGGACGATGACCGTTACCGTGTCTTCCGCCACCGCCGCTTCGTCCACAGCCGGCCATGCCTCACGATAGATCGAATCAGGACGCCCGAGGCGTTCCCACATCTCTTCGGCGAGGTGGGGCGTGATCGGCGACAGGAGCAGCGGCAGCGTCTCGACACACTCTGCGATAAGAACCGCCTCTTCCGGCGTCGGTTCGCGCTCGGCAAGCGCGTTGCGGAGAACCGACAGCTCGTTGGTGAACTCCATGAGCGCGGCCACCGCGGTATTGAAACGGAAGTTTTCAATGTCCTCGCCGACTTTACGGATGGTCTGGTGCAGTTTGCGGCGCAGTTTCCTGAGTTCGGCGTTCTCGGTGTCCGGGGCGACGGCCGCTTGCCAGTCGGCCCGGCAGTGGGGGTGCAGTTCGGTCCACAGGCGCCAGACACGGTTGACGTAACGGTATGCGCCCTCGACGCCCGAGTCCTGCCACTGCACAGTGTCCTCGAAGGGCGCGACAAACAGCGTGTAGAGCCGGAGGGCGTCGGTGCCGTATTTCTCGGCGATCTCGTCGGGCGTGACAACGTTTCCCATGCTTTTGCTCATCTTGACCCAGCGGTAGACCCAGCGGTCCTCAGGAATCGTCTTGCGCTCCTCCGGCCTCAGCACCTTCCAGTTCTCAATAGGCTCGTCGGCCTCGTCTTCTTCATCGCCGGACGAGTTGACGGTCTCGTCCGCCCGAACCTCGCGCCCAGGCGTCCAAGCCAGGAGCATGCCCTGATTCCGCAGACGCTGGAACGGCTCGTCGAACCTGACGAGGCCGGCGTCGAACATGACCTTTGTCCAGAAGCGTGAGTAGAGCAGATGCATGACGGCGTGTTCGGCGCCTCCGGAATAGAGGTCTACCGGGAGCCAGTAGTCGGCGGCTTCCTTGCGGAAGGGTTCTTTGGCGTTGTGCGGATCGGCAAAGCGCAGGAAGTACCATGAGGAGCAGGCGAAGCCGCCCATGGTGTCAGTCTCGCGGCGTCCGCGGCCGCCGCAGGAAGGACAGTCTGCCTTCACAAATTCGGGGATTCCTGCGAGCGGGGACTCGCCTGTCCCAGTCGGCTGATAATGCTCGACGTCGGGGAGAAGCACGGGCAGTTGGTCTTCGGGAACGGGGACTTCGCCGCACTTTTCGCAGTGGATGATGGGGATGGGAGCGCCCCAGTAGCGCTGACGGGAGATCAACCAGTCGCGCATGCGGAAGTTGACAACGCCTTTTCCGACGCCTTTCTCTTCCAGCCAGCGGACGACTTTGCCGACCGTCTCCTGGTTGTTGGGCAGTCCGGCGAACGGGAAGTCTGCGCCGACTCTTGCGCGAGGGGAAGTCGTGAAGTCCGCCATTGTGCCGCCGGAAGGCAGGGCCTCGGTGAGGCTCTCTGCCGTCTGGCTTTCCGTCGTTTTGTAGACCAGGGTGATCGGAATGCGGTATTTTCTTGCGAACTCGAAGTCGCGCTGGTCGTGCGCGGGAACTGCCATGATTGCGCCGGTTCCGTAGCCCATCAGAACGTAGTCGGCGACATAGATTGGAATGGCTTCGCCGTTGACCGGGTTGATGGCGTTCGCGCCGGTGAAGACGCCGGTCTTGGTGCGATCGGCGCTCAGGCGGTCGATATCAGAGATGCGCTGCGTCCGTTCTCTGTACTCCTGAACCTCGGTGCGGCGTTCATCGGTCGTGATCTCCATGACCAGAGGATGCTCGGGCGCGAGTACCATGAAGGTTGCGCCCCACAGCGTATCGGGCCTCGTCGTGAAGACGCGCAAGGAGGCCGAAGTATTCGGGCCTTCGACAGAGAAATCCACCTCCGCACCGTCGCTGCGCCCGATCCACTCGCGTTGCATGGTCTTGATGCCTTCCGGCCACTGGATGGTGTCGAGACCGGAGATCAAGCGGTCGGCATAGGCCGTGATGCGGAAGTACCACTGCGGCATGGGGCGTTTTTCGACGAGCATGCCGCATCGCCAGCACCGTCCGCCGACGACCTCTTCGTTCGCGAGTCCGGTCTTGCACGATCGACACCAGTTGATGGGCGTGGAGGCGCGATAGGCGAGTCCGCGCCGGTGCAGCAACAGGAAGAACCATTGAGTCCAGCGGTAATAGTCCGGCAGGCTGGAGTTGACCTCCCGGTTCCAGTCGTATGAAATGCCTGCCAGTTTCATCTGGCGCTTGTAGTTCTCGGCGTACTCGAGCACCATCTCGCGGGGGTTTCGTCCCTTCTTGATCGCCTCGTTCTCGGCCGGCAGCCCGAAGGCGTCCCACCCCATGGGCTGGAGGACGTTGTAGCCTTGCATGACTTTGTGCCGGCATGCGACGTCGACTGGGATATAGTTGCGGCAGTGTCCGACACTGATCCCCGCGCCGCTCGGATATGGGAAGAAGACAAGACCGTAGAACTTCGGTTTGTCGCTGTTGTCTTCGGTGCGGAAGAGTTGCTGCTCTGCCCAGTATTTCTGCCACTTGGCCTCGACGGCCTTGAAGTCGTATGCGTTGTCAGGCATCAGGACCTCGAGGACGGGACTGTGGACGATGGACAACGGACGATGGACAATCGACTATGGACGGTGGACCCTTGGGAAGCGTCAAACGTCCTTGTCGTGTTAACGATTATAGCGAGAGGTGTGACCGAGTCAATGTCGGGCGGCGGGGAGCCGGTATTCGGAACTCGGGTGAATCTGCGCGGACGGGTTGTTGTGGCCGCGTGCCTGCCGGGCGGGTCCGGCGCTGGCCGAGTTCAACGGCCTCGGGTGCAACTCGAAGACGGCGGCCCGGCGTACGTGTTCAGCGTGCATGAAGTTCGCTGTTCCCGCCGCTGTACGCAGATCACAGGTGCCGAAGGCAACCCCCGTGCCAACCGATTCACGCAGTCTGTTGCGGGGGCGCCAGCCGGCTGTTTCATGGAGCGCAGAAACACGCGCCCATGCCGGCAATATCCACCCACCTGGGCTTCGCTGAAGGGGATCGGCAGGCACGCTGGGCGGAGGGCGGCGAGTATGAGAGCAGAGACCAACGAGGTGGCGGCGCCGCTGTTCGTCCTGTTCCGGCCGCCACCCTCAGGCGTGATATCTCATCTGGACGCGTAGGACAGCCGCATGACGCGGGTAGACCGGTACTTAGGGGCTGGGCGGCAGGCCGAGCTACAAAAGTTGTAGAAGGTCACGGAGAGCCGGGCATTGTGCCGTGTCAACGCAAGTCATTGTCCGGCAAGCAGTAACCGGATTATCCGATTCGGCCTGTGCTTTGGCACGGGTCTTGCTTAGGCATCGGCTGTCGTAGCGGGGTTTGGAAAAACACTGATGGAGGAAGAGCAATGAAGAGGCACAAGGGATTCACGATTATCGAGTTGATGGTCGCTATCGCAATCATCGCCATTCTGGCCGGCATTCTGCTTCCCTTCCTTGCCACTGCCCGTGAGGCAGCCAAGAAGTCCAAATGCGTCAACAACCTCAAGCAAATCGGGCAGGCCGTCGCCATGTACATGGGCAAGTACGGGGACGGAAGAATCTTTCTCGCGCCCGCCGACCAGTTCCGCGGCGACACTTGGCTCTGCAGCCTCTACTGGCAGGAGATTTTGTCGGACAAGAGAGTGCTGACCTGTCCGTCAACAGGCGACTCGTCCGAGAACATCCAGGAGCCTGATAAGAGCGGGTGGGGCTATCCAATTACCGCTGCTCAGTTCAGTCAGGCGGGCACGGTGGCCACGACATCCGTCAGCTACTGCGGCCGGACAAACATGGCCGGCATAAGCGCCACCGAGACGCCCATGGACCAGTTCAACGACAAGGCCTTCCGCAATTCGCCCGTCGCGTGCGACAAGGCCACCAACCACGGAGGCCTGATCAACGTCGCGTTCAGCGACACCCACGTCGAGCCGCTTTCAGACGCCAGCGATTACGTCGGAGACGGTTCCAAGAGCGGCACCGGCGGCGACATCCTGCAGCTCCTCCAGTACATGGACAGCGGAGAGTAATCGCCCAGCGCTTCTTGCCTCCTACCAGAAGGCCCGCGGCCGTGACCCGGCCGCGGGCCTTCTTGTTCTGTCGGCACCCCTCGGAGCATCCGCATCCGCACCCGCAGCAGATACTATGCGCGACGGAATACTTTGCATGCGCCCTCGGACGGAAACGCCTCTCCCTCTTTTATCCGTTTAGCGTCGTCGCCCGAGGACACCGGACAGCAGACCGTAGTCCAGAGTCCAGGGTCCAGAGTCCCCCACCCGCCGCCCCAATCAAATTGTCAAAGAACGCACACCGGCTCGTCCCGCAACGAAGGATTCGCCTTTTTGAGACCACCACGATCGGCGGCCTCGGCGAACGCGGAACGGACCGCACCAGTTACCGGTAACCCTGCGCCCAGGCGCCCTGCGCCCAGGCGCCCTGCGCCC
>CAYXNI010000236.1:0-4778 GCA_964466285.1 uncultured Planctomycetota bacterium
CAGCACCGCAAGCGTCGCGCCCAACCACCGCCTCGCGAAAACGCCAACCAGGACGAGAGCCACAACCGCAGCCCCCCCTGCGAACCAGACCACCCCCAGCGGCGGCGTCTTCCCGAGCTCCTTGTAGAAACCGGCCAGTTCCCTGCCCACCGTCCCCAGGCCGGGCTGTTCCGCAAGCGGTCTCTCGCCCGCCATGTTAGAATCGACGCTGGCGAACGCGAATTCCTTCGGAATGCTCACGCTCCACTGCGCGGCGGTCGAGGTCACCTCCTCAGGCCTCGGCGCCACGAGGGTGTGCTTGTGGCCGAGGCCGAGGGCGTTTGTCCCGGCCTCGCCGTACACGACCACGATCGTCGCCGGAGAGTTGGGGTCCCGGTGGCGGGCCAGCGGAACCAACAGGTAGCTCTTGTTGTCCTTCTTCTCCTCCGAAGCGATGACCCGGCGGCGCTTCGTCTCCCCGCCCTCCACCTCCTCCACGTCGACCGACCACACCTTGGCGCCCGCAGGCATCTCGATCCGCAGGAACTGCTCTTTGGCGTTCTTCACGTTGTACGTTACCGTGGTGACCGCCTCGCCCTCCTTGCTGATCGACGTGCGAAGCTCCATCTGGTCGATCACCACACCAAGCAATGAGCCGACGCCGTACGGCTGGAGTGCAAGTTGCATGCCGCTGGGCGTCTGGACGTATTTGTAGGCCCTGAGCAGCGGCGCGTTCACCATGCCCCGATAGTTGGCAGGCAGCTCCTCAAGATCGATGGGCAGCAGGTTGCCGCCCGACAGGTCCTTCTCCTCGAGCTTCAGGTTCAGTGTGCTCGCCACGGCGATATAGCCCACCTGCGTCTCCGCGTCCGGGCACTCGATCCCTCCTATCACGACCGGCCCGCCCCTCGGATCGTATCGCTGGTTAGCGGTGACGAGGAGCGTGTAGTATCCGATGACGCGGCGGCGCAGCGTAACCGTCCACTCGTCGCCCTCCTCCTTCTGCCCCTGAATGTCCCGGCCGACGAACTCGACGTTCGCCACGTCCTTGGGCACTCGGAAACGCAGCTTGTCCACCGGCGTCCCCGTGATGAAGAAGGTGGCCGTCGTGCCGGTGTACGTGATGCCGTCACCAACCGAAACGAGATGGAACATCTCGCACCGGATCGAGGGCGGGTTCTGCTTCGCGCGGAGATCGAGCGACCAGCCCGCCTCGCGGAACCGGTACGCCATCTGCGCCCTCGCCACGCGCATCGGCACCGATCCCGTGTGAATCTCTCGCAGCTTGTCGCTCTTCGTCACCTCCACCTGGATCCCCTGGTCGGCCGCGATGACGATGTGGCCCCGCTCGTTCTTCGCACCGGCCACATCCAGGCCGCGGATCGCGATGTCGCGGTCGAGCGGACTGCCGCCGATCTCCAGCCGCACCCGCACCAGCGTCTTCCCCATCACCGGCTCCCGGAACGGAATCCGCACCGATTGCCCCGTCTCCGTCGCGCTCACCTCGTGGCCGTTCGGAACCACCGCGTTCCCGCTCACCTCCGCCACCGTGAAGCCCTTCGGCACGCTTACCACCACCTCGCGCACCGGCGCGTCACGCACATCCAACTCCATGTCCGCCTGCACCACGATATCGTCGTCCCGCACCCCCACGACCACCTGCTGGGTAGCGTCGAACGCAGGCCTGATGTCCGACGCCGCCAGGCTCAGCCGGTAGGGCGTCGCCGCGTACCGATAGCAGAACGTGCTCCGCTTGGGAAGCGGCCGGGGGCTCTTGCTGTCCAGGGCCACGAGCTGGAACCCGCTGGCATCGATCTGCGTGAGCCCGGCCGTGGGTTCCTTGATCTTCAAATGAATGGCGCTGTCGGTGCCGACGCAGAGGAAGCCGTCGGCGCGGATCGTGCCCAGCGGCTCGACCGCCGGAACGTCGACGTCGGCCGGAAGCTCGGCCAGCGGGGCCTCGCCCTGGATTTGCAGCGCGTACTGCTGTCTCTGCGGCTGCGTCAGAGTGACGGTCAGCGTCTGCTTGTCATCATTCGCCTCGATGCCCCAGTCCTGGATGGACGGCCCGCGCACCTGCGTCACGCGCAGGGCCTTCGGGATGGCGATCTTGAACTCGCGCGCCTCGCCTTGTGAGATCGCATAGTAGATTACCGTGTCGAGCCGCAGCGCACCCGCGGACACCGACGCGATCGCGTTCACTTCCGCCGCCGCCACCAGCTTGCCCGCCAGTTCTTGGACTTGCGGCTTCCACTGCACGGAAAAACCTCGCCCTACCCCCAGGATCGCCGTCGTGGTCAGCACGTTCTCCTTGACGTCGCGGGTCACGCGCATTGCGTTCGGGAAGACGATCTCAAGGTCCGAACGGTCGCTCGTGACCTGCAGTTCGCGCATGTCCGACAACGGGACCGTGAACGCGCACTCGCGCCACTGGTCCTTCTGAATCTTTTTCGGGCGGCAGGCGAACGTCATCTTGATCTTGTGCGGCCCGCGGCCTTCCACCCACGCGGAGTACGTGTCGTCGCGCTCCGGCTTCCCCTCGGGGCCGGCGGCGGTCCCCGGCTCATACAGGACGCGGTGCCTGCCCGCGATCCCCTCCAGTTTCTCCAGCGCGATGTCGCCCGACAGCAGCTTGATGACGTGGCTCTCCTTCGGAAGCAGCGCGGTCAGTTCGAGGACGAACCGGATGTTCTCGCCCTGGATGTTCCCCGTGATCTTGACGTCGGAGACCTCGGGCGCCTGTTCCGGCGGGCGAACGGGCGAAGCCGGTGGAGCTGGAGCCACGGTGGGAGGTGCCGGCGGGGCCGCAGGCTTCTTCGCCGGGGCCGCTGGCTCCGCCGCCTGACCCAACGAGCTCGAGACAAGCGTCAGGATCAGAAACATCACCGCCACGTGTCTTCTGGACATCGCTCACTCCTTCTCCTGGGTTCAACGTCTGAAGCTTAAAGACTCTGACAGGATTAACAGGATCGACAGGATTAACGGGATGACGTGCCAATGCTATGCACAGCCACCAATCCGGTGCATCCTGTTCATCCTGTCGAAAACTTCTTCATATTGTCAGGCGCTCTTAAACTTTCAACTTTAGACTTGAAACTTGGACCTCATGCCTTACTGTCCTCTGGGCAGGCCGGGGGCCTTGCGGACGAGGTCGAGCAGCTCGACCGCCCGGTTGTCGAGCGGCAGCTCCACGCAGACGTCGCCCATCACGGCCTCGACTTCCTTCAGGCTGCCTTCCTTGGCGTATTCGCTGCCGCGCAGAAGCTCGGCGAACTGCGCGGCACACGCGGCCAGCCGGAACCGCGGCGGCGTCTTCGCGTCCGGCGCCAGCACGTCCCGCACCGTGATTCGCGACGCGATCTCCTCCACGCGGTCCGTCTCCACGTCGCGGTACCGCACCCGCACCACGCCGATCGAGCCGGTCTTCCGGAGGAGCTCCTTCCGGAGCAGCTCGAGTTCGTACAGGGCGGTGGCCGACTGCCCACTGCCAATCTCGCCCGCGTCGACCGCGTCGTTGCGGAAGTCCTTGTCTGCGATGTCACGGTTCTCGTAGCCCAGCAGGCGGTACCGCCGGACGACCCGCGGATCGAACTCGACCTGGATTTTCGCATCCTTCGCCACGGTCTCCAGCTCCGCGAACTGGTCGACGAACACCCGCCTCGCCTCGTCGGGCGTGTCGATGAACACATACCGACCGTCGCCGTTGTTAGCCAACTGCTCCATCATGCGGTCGTTGTATTCGCCGCTGCCGACGCCCGCGCACGTGAGCGTGATGCCCTGCTGGCGGTCGAGCTTGACGTATTCGAGGATTTCCTTCGCGTCGTCCGAGCCGATGTTTGCGATGCCGTCGGAGATCAGGAGAACCTCGTTGTTCGCGCCGCTGCGGAACGTCTTGTGCGCCTGCTGATATGCCACGGCCAGCCCCTGAGCGATGTTCGTCGAGCCGCCCGTCTGGAGCGCCTGGATGGTCTCGACGATCTTCTCGCGGTTGCCGGCGACCGGCGTGGCGTCGAGGACGAGCCGCGCGTTCGTGCCGTATGCGACGATCGACACCTGGTCGGCCGGGGCGAGGCTGCTCACGAGCATCGTTGCCGCCTTCTGGGCGAGCGCGAGCCGCTCGGGCGTGTCCATCGAGCCGGACGTGTCGAAGCACAGGACGATGTTGTTAGGACGGCGTCCGTCGCGGCCGGCCCGCTTCGCCTTGACGCCGACCTGAAGCTGGTACAGGTCGCGGCGGAACGGCGACGGCGCACACGTCGCGTAAATCGTGAAGGCATTGTCAATCCTGCCCGAGTAGTTGTAGTCGAACGCATTGACCACCTCTTCGACGCGGACGAGGTGCGCGGGCGGGAGGTAGCCGCGCCGGATGTAGCCGCGCGTCAGCGTATACGAGCCGGTGTCGGCCTCGAGCGCGAACGTCGACTGGCTGTCCTCCTGCGTCATCACGAAGGGATTGACGCGGACGACGGGGGCCGGGCCGGACGGGCCTTTCTTACGCGGCTCTTCCTCTTTCACCTGTTCCACCAGTTCGGCGAGTTGCTCAAGCTTCTCTTCTTTTTCGGCGAGTTGCTTGGACTGCTCACCATCACGCAGTTGGGGCTCGGCGAGTGTCAGGCTCTCGGCGCGCTTCTGCACTTCCATGGTCTTTTTCAGTTCTTCCCGGGCGGCCCGTTGCTCGGGCGGGGTCTGCTCGGCAAGCTTATGCTCGACAAGCTGCTCGTTAAGCTTGCCGAGGGCCGCCTCCCCTTCCTTAACTTGGCGAACTTGGCGCGCAAGCTTTTCCGGTTCGTTCGTTCCAG
>CAYXNI010000237.1:0-4776 GCA_964466285.1 uncultured Planctomycetota bacterium
CGCCGGACACCAGCAGACGCACGATAAGCGATATTGCGATGTATCCCACAACGGCCGCAAGCGCCGCCCCTGTCAGCATGGCCGCAAGCGGAATCTCGCCCAAACCCGTTTCAACAATGTCTTTCAAGGACATGGCCCCGGCGCCGAGCACAACCGGCACGGCCAGAAGAAAAGAAAATTCAGCCGCCTTATTGACGGACGACGAGGAGCATTTTGCCGCCTTCGGTGCGCTTAAGGCTCTTGAACAGGTCGAACCGGTTCATGTGTCCTCCGAATGAGAGTGGTGGGCATGTTCAGTTGATGCCCTGTTCGCCCAGGAACGGGAGCCAGGAGATCGGCTGGCTGTGCCGGGTCAGTTTGCGCCGGACGTGTCCGTGTTCGTCGAACTCGGGGGTGTAGGATTTTTCGAAGGCGTCGAGGAAGTCGTAGATGTGTTTGAAGTCGTCGGGTTTGTCCTGGTCGGTCTTGGAGAGGAGTCCGGCGGCGACCATGGTGAAGACGACTTCGCCGATGTTCTCGGTCGAGTGGATGCCCCAGGAGTTGAGGACGTGTCGTGCCATGGGGCCCCAGAGGTCGAGGGCGAGTTCGCGTGCTCCGTGTGCGAGTTCGGTGCCGGTGACGTGGCGGCGCTCGCCGATTTTCTTCACGGTGTAGGTGAGGGAATCCATGACGAAGTGGTAGGCTTCGGGGGAGTAGTGGGGTGCGAGTTTCCTCAGTTCGTCCAGAATGCTGTTGGTGCGCACGGGGTTACTCCTGGATCTTGGGGAAGAGGGGTTCCCCTTTGTGGATTTGGGTGCCCGGCTTGTATCCGCCCCACGCCGCTGAGGCGTGGAGGGGGACTTCGATGGGTCCGAGCGCGAGTTGTGTGCGCATGGCGTCGATCTTGCCGGGCATGAAGGGCCAGAGCAGTGCGGAGGTGATGCGGAGGGTTTCGGCGAGGGAGTACATCACGGTGGCGAGCTGGGTCCGGCTGGATTCGTCCTTGGCGAGGACCCAGGGCTTGCTGGTTTCGACGAGGCGGTTGGCGGCGCTGATGAAGCGCCAGACGGCTTCGAGGGCGCGGCTGAACTGGATGGCTGCAAGCTGGGAGTCGATTTCGTTGAGTGTTTCGTGGGCGAGGGACTGGAGCGAGCGGATATCGTCGTTGGGCTGTCCGGGCGCGGGAACGACCCCGCCGAAGTATTTTTCCATCATGGTGAGTGTGCGGTGGAGCAGGTTGCCGAGGTCGTTGCCGAGGTCGTTGTTGATGCGGGCGACGAGAGCGCGCTCCGAGAAGTCGCCGTCCTGTCCGAAGGGCATTTCGCGGAGGAGGAAGTAGCGATAGGCGTCGACGCCGTACCGGCCGGTCACGGGCACAGGGTCGACGAAGTTGCCCTTGGACTTGCTCATTTTTTCGCCGGCGTTGGTCCACCAGCCGTGTGCGAAGACTCGTTGGGGGAGTGGGAGGTCGAGGGCCATGAGGATGCAGGGCCAGATGACGGCGTGGAACCAGAGGATGTCCTTGCCGATAAGGTGGACGTTGGCGGGCCAGAGCTCGTGGTAGCGGTCACCGTCGGGATAGCCGAGAGCGGAGATGTAGTTGATGAGCGCGTCGACCCAGACATAAACGGTGTGTTGGGGGTCGAATGGAAGCGGGACGCCCCACTTGACGGAGGTGCGTGTGAAGCTGACGTCGCGGAGTCCCTCTTTGACGCGGTTGTACGTCTCGTTGAAGCGGACCTGGGGCAGGACGAAGTGGGGGTTCTGGTCGAGGAACTTGAGGAGGCGGCCGCCGTAGCGGGACATTTTGAAGAAGTAGGTCTTCTCGGAGGCGAGCTCGGCCTTCTTGCCGCAGTCGGGACAGTTGCCGTTGACGAGGTCGCCTTCGGCCAGGAAGTTCTCGCAGGAGGCGCAGTACCAGCCGGCGTAGTCGCCGAGTTCGAGGTCGCCCTGGTCATGGAGTTTCTCGAAGATGAGCTGGACGACTCGCTCGTGTCGTGGCTGGGTGGTGCGGATGAAGTCGTCGTAGGTGATGTTGAGGCGCTGCCAGAGGGACTTGGAGCGTTCGACGACGCGGTCGGCGAGTTGGATGGGTGTTTCGCCGTTGGCGTCGGCGGCGCGCTGAATCTTAATGCCGTGTTCGTCGGTGCCTGTGAGGAAGAAGACGTCTTTGCCGGAGATGCGGTTGTACCGGGCGAGAACATCGGCGGCGATGGTGGTGTAGGAGTGTCCGATGTGTGGGATGTCGTTCACGTAGTAGATGGGGGTGGTGACGTAGAAGTGCTCGGGCGCCAAGGATCAGTCCTCCGTGTCGTCGGGGCCTTCCCACCACTCATCGGGGGTTTCCCATTCGGGGCGAGAGCGTGCAGTGTCGCCGGTATCGGCGGGTTCGGGTGCGGGGGGCGGCGGCGTACCGGGTTGTGTCGTCGGTTTGGCTTCATCTGGAGGTGTTACCGCGTCGCTCCGTGGTGACAGCTCCGTTCTCGGCAGCGGTGCCGGTGCGGGGGGCGGTTCGGCCGGTTGCGGGGGGTTGAGCTCGGCCGGTTTCGGTTCGGGTGGGTGGAGGGAGAGGTCTTCGCGGCGGGGCTGTTCGGGGCGCGTAGGGCGCGTAGGTTGAGGTTGGCCCTGGGGTCTCACGTCCGGCCGGCCGCGCTGTGGGCGTCTGTCGTCCTGCGGGCTGGGCTGCGGGGGGCGCTGGGGCTGCTGGGGCTGCCGGGGCCGGTCGCCGGGCTCCTGGTCCTGGTCGCGGCGTCTTCGGTTCCTGGCGGATCTCCGGCTGCCTTGGCCGCTTGAGTCGTCGGATTTCTGGTCAGGGGTGGCTGGGGGCGTGTCGGCGGCGTCATCCTTGGGCTTGCCGCCGGGCAGTGTCTCAAGGATGTCGGAGAGTTTGACGGGGATGAACTTGTGGTCGGTCATCTCGACGGTGACGGTCTGAGCGAGGATTTCGGATGAGACGACGTCTCCAATGCCTTCGCTGATGCGGACGCGGGTTCCTTTCTTTGGAAGGCGTGCCTTGAGGTCGGCGTAGGCTTCGTCCTCGAAGCGGAGGCAGCACATGAGGCGGCCGCAGCGTCCTGAGATCTTGGTGGGGTCGAGAGTGGTCTTTTGCAGCTTGGCCATGCGCATGGTGACTGGTTCGAGGTCTTTGATGAAGGTGCGGCAGCAGAGCTCGCGGCCGCAGTGTTCGTATTCGGCGAGGAGGCGGGCCTCGTCACGGACGCCGATCTGGCGGAGCTCGATGCGGGTCTTGTACTCGGTGGCGAGGTCCTTGACGAGCTGCCGGAAGTCGACGCGGCCGTCGGCGAGGAAGTAGAAGATGATCTTCTCGCCGCCGAAGATGTGCTCGACGCTGACCAGCCGCATGGGGAGTGTGCGCTCTTGGATCTTGTCGGCGCAGAAGGAGTATTCCTTTGGCTGCTCGGCGTCTTCAATGTGCCGGCGCTGGTCGTAGTCTTTGGGGGTGACGCGCCGGAGGATCGTGCCTTCGGGCTTGACGATGGGTTCGCCCTCGGCCCGTTCGATCTCGGAGATGGCCTCGCCCCATTCGGTGCCGCGGTCCGTCCGCAGGATGCATTTCTCGCCGAAGGCGAGGTTCTTGATTTGTGTGGAGAAGGTGCCGATTTGGTGCATGGCGCCGTAGCGTGCAAGGACGAGGTATTTCATCCTGGGAGGGGTAGAGGGAGAGGGAGTAGAAAAAGGAGAAGGCGCAGAAGGAGGAGAAGAAGACGGGGGCAAGGGTGTCTGGCTCATATGGCATCAGGCAGCCCGCAGGGCCCTGCAGGCGGCGATCCTCGAAAAGGTGTCCAAAACGGTCAGATCGATGTCGACGTTGGAACGCACGTAGCTCTTGGCTTCCTCTATTGTATCAAGAATCACGCGAATTGCGCGATGGTTAATTCTCGTTTCGCTGTCGATCAACTCGCGGACGTCCATGTTGGTCAGGCGGTCTTCAGGCAGGCCCAATTGTTGGAGAGCGACGTCGCGGTAGAAGAGTTCGGCGAGGTCGAGCAGCCATTCGGTGCTGGTGCGGAGTTCGGCCAGCACGGTTTCGGCGCCCGGCACGGAGTCGGACAGTTCGCGGGCGATGGCGACGAACTGCGCGGCTGACTGGACAAGGTTGGATTCCTGAAGGCTTGTGAGGAGTGCGAGGAGGTCGGTGCGGTGCTTCGGGAGGTCGGTTCCGCCGGCGATCTGTAGTGCCCGGCCCAGGCTGCCGCCGGACGACCGGGCCAGGAAGGCGGCCATGTCCGGCTCGACGCGGTGTTCCTCGACGAGCTTGGTCCGAATGACCTCTGGCGGAAGGGGCGCGAAGCGGATGATCTGGCAGCGGGAGAGGATCGTCTCGAGCAGGGCATCAGGCCGTGCGGTCACGAGCAGGAAGATGGAGTGCTCGTCCGGCTCTTCGAGCGTCTTGAGGACGCAGTTCTGGGCATCGAAATTCATCGTGTGGGCGTCGTCGATGAGGACGACTTTCCGGTCTGCCTCGTTCGGTTTCAGACTAAGATCTTTGAGCAATCCTTCGCCGGTGTCGCGGTCGCGGAAGACGCCAATGGGGATCAGGCGGCCGGCCCCCTGGGGTTCCACGCGATAGACGTCCGGGTGCACGCCGCGGTCGATTTTGCGGCAATGGGCGCACTGGTCGCAGGCGTCGCCGGAATGTGTCTGGCACGCGAGCGCCTTGGCGAACTCGAGTGCGGTGGTCATCTTGCCGACGCCGGCCGGTCCGGCGAAGACGTAGGCGTGTGCGGTTCGGCCGGACCGCAGGGCTCGTCGCAGTGCGGCGATGGTGCGGTCCTG
>CAYXNI010000238.1:0-4765 GCA_964466285.1 uncultured Planctomycetota bacterium
ATCTTGGCGATGGGGAAGCCCGTCGCCTTCGACGCGAGCGCCGAGCTGCGCGAGACGCGCGGGTTCATCTCGATGACCAGCATCTCGCCGTCCTTCGGGTTGACGGCGAACTGGATGTTCGAGCCGCCCGTCTCGACGCCGATGCCCCGGATGATGGCGACGGAGGCGTCGCGCATCTCCTGGTACTCGCGGTCGGTCAGTGTCTGCACGGGCGCGACGGTGATGCTGTCGCCGGTGTGCACGCCCATCGGGTCGAGGTTCTCGATGGAGCAGACGATGACGACGTTGTCCTTCTTGTCGCGCATCACCTCGAGCTCGAACTCCTTCCAGCCGATGACGGACTGCTCGATAAGGATTTGCGTGATGGGGCTGGCGTCGAGGCCGCCCTGCGCGAGCTCGCGGAACTCCTCGATGTTGTAGGCCGCGCCGCCGCCCGTCCCGCCGAGCGTGAAGCTCGGCCGCACGATCAACGGCAGGCCGATCTCCTCCGCGATCTTCACCGCCTCGCCGAGCGTCTTCGCGATCCCGCTCCGCGGCACCTTGAGGCCGATGCGTTCCATCGTCTGCTTGAACTCGTCGCGCGCCTCGGCCCGCGAGATCGCCTCGGGCGACGCTCCGATCATCTCGACGCCGTACTTCTGGAGGACGCCGCGCCGGTCGAGTTCCTTCGCCAGGTTGAGCGCCGTCTGCCCTCCCACGGTCGGGAGCAGCGCGTCTGGCCGCTCCCGCGCGATCACCGCCTCCACCACCTCGGGCGTGATCGGCTCCACGTACGTCCGGTCGCCCGTCGCCGGATCGGTCATGATCGTCGCCGGGTTGCTGTTGATCAGGATCACCTTGAACCCGTCGGCGCGAAGCACCTTGCAGGCCTGGCTGCCCGAGTAATCGAACTCGCAGGCCTGGCCGATCACGATGGGGCCGGACCCGATCACGAGGATCTTATTGATGTCAGTTCGCCTGGGCACAGCTTCCTCAGTAATGACAAATGTCCAATGACGAACGCCGAATCAATTTCGTCATTTCTTCGCTGCCGTCATCAGTTCCACGAAGTTCTGGAACAGGTAGTGCGCGTCGTGCGGGCCGGCCGAGGCCTCTGGATGGAACTGCACACAGAAGACGGGCAGCTTCCTGTGCCGGAATCCTTCGAGCGTTCCGTCGTTCAGGTTCACGTGCGTGATCTCCACCTCGCTCTTGTCGAGCGAGTCGATATCCACGCAGAAGCCGTGGTTCTGCACCGTGATTGCGACCTTGGTGCTCTGGACGTCCTGCACGGGATGGTTGGCCCCGTGGTGGCCGAACTTGAGCTTGTAGGTGCGCCCGCCGAGCGCCTGGCCGAGCACCTGGTGTCCGAGGCAGATGCCGAAGACCGGGATCTGCGGGCCGGCCTCCGGATCGATCAGCCCGCGCGTCGCCGCGACGATGTACGGCAGCGCGGCCGGGTCGCCCGGACCGTTCGACAACATCACGCCGTCGGGCTTGAGCGCGCGGATGTCCTCGGCCGTCGCCGTCGCCGGCACCACAATCGGAATGCACCCGAACCGGACCAACTGGCGCAGGATGCCGTATTTCACCCCGCAGTCAAGCACGACCACGCGGAACCGCTCGCGCCCGGTCAGGCCCGGCGTCCACTCCCAGGTCCGGCTGCACGTCACTTCCTTGATCAGGTCGCGGCCGATCAGGCCGGGTGACGCCTTCGCCTTCCGCACCACGCTCTCCGCATCGAGGTCCTGCGTCGACAGCACGGCCCTCATCGCGCCTGCTTCGCGGATGTGACGGGTCAGCGCCCGCGTGTCGATCCCCTCGATTCCTATCACGTTCTGTTCCTTGAGGAACGCGTCCACGCTCTTCGTCGCACGCCAGTTGCTCGTGATGCGGCTCAGTTCGCGGACCACGAAGCCCTCGAGCCACGCCTTCCGCGACTCCGAGTCCTCGTCGTTGATCCCGTAGTTTCCGATGAGCGGATACGTCATCGCCACGATCTGGCCTTTGTACGAGGCGTCGGTCAGGACCTCCTGATACCCGGTCATGCTGGTGTTGAAGACGACCTCGCCGTCCCGCTCGCCCCGCGCACCGAACGCGCGGCCGGCGTAGGTCGTGCCGTCTTCCAGAGCCAATATCGCCTGGTCCGCCATCGTTATCCTTTGCACTTCTTCTGGGCCGAGAACATCTCTTTGTCGAAATCCTTCGGGACCGGCGCCGGGTAGTCGCCGGTGAAGCAGCCGGTGCAGTAATCCTCGGGATTGTCCACCGCCTCGAGCAGCTTGGCCACCGAGAGGTACTCGAGCGAGTCGGCGCTGACGAAGTTGCGGATTTCGTCGACCGTCCGGTCGGCCGCGATGAGCTCGGACTTCTTTGACATGTCGATGCCGAAGAAGCACGGGCACACGATCGGCGGCGAGCTGACGCGTACGTGCACCTCGGCGGCGCCCGCGCTGCGGATGAGCCGGACCAGGTTCCGGAGCGTCGTGCCCCGCACGATGGAGTCCTCGATCAATACGACCCGCTTGCCCTTGATCACGCCGACGACTGGGTTGAACTTCACGCGGACGTCCCGGTCGCGCTCATCCTGGCGGGGCGAGATGAACGTGCGGCCGATGTAGTGGTTCCGGATGAGCCCGAACTCGAAGGGAATCCCGGACGCCTCGGCATAGCCCAGTGCGGCGGTGTTGGCCGAGTCGGGCACGGCGACTACGATGTCCGCCTCGCACGGGTGCTCCTGGGCCAGCAGCCGGCCGAGCTGACGCCGGACCTTGTCCACTTTCTGTCCGAAGACGCGGCTGTCGGGCCGCGAGAAATAGATGAACTCGAAGATGCACTGGCCTTTGCGGGCGGCCTTGGGCAGCCAGAGCGACTGCTGGCCGTTCTTGTCGATGACGACCACCTCGCCGGGCGCGATCCCGCGCAGGTAATCGGCACCCATGATGTCGAGTGCGCAGGACTCCGATGCGACGACCGTCGCGTCCCCCAGCCGCCCCAGGCAGAGCGGGCGGAACCCGTGGGGGTCGCGGGCCGCGATCAGTTCCGTCGGGGTCAGGAAGACAAAGCTGAACGATCCCTCGACCTGCTGGAGCGCGTCGAGCACCATCTCGCCGGAGGTCTTCTTCCGGGACCGGGCGATCAGGTGCACGACCACCTCGCTGTCGGTCGTGGTCTGAAAGATGGAACCGGCTTCCTCCATCGCGGCCCGGAGCTCGGCCGAGTTGACCAGGTTCCCGTTGTGCGCGGCGGCGATCTGGCCGCGCTTGAACTGGACGGCAATCGGCTGGGCGTTGGTAATGTCCGACGAGCCGGTCGTGGAGTACCGGTTGTGACCGATCGCGCTCCGCCCGACCAGCGTGTCGTGAACATCCTCCGTGGTAAACACTTGGGAGACGAGTCCCATCCCCCGCTTCTGGCGCAGGCACTCCCCGTCCGATGTGACGATGCCGGCGCTCTCCTGTCCGCGGTGCTGGAGCGCGTACAGGCCGAAGTAGACGCGCTCCGCCGCGTGATCATCCCCGAAAATGCCAAACACGCCGCAATACTCGCGAAGCCTCTTCATATCGGTTGGCTCACATTTCCGGCCGGGCGATCCGTGATTGCCGCTCTGTCCCGCAGCGCATGCCGGCAGTGCGGCAGTATCAGGTGAGTCGGCGATTTCGGCGGAAGAATCAGACGAAGGCCGGCCCGACGGCCGACCGCTATCGGCGCGCAGGGACCGGTAACAGAAGATCACCCAGAACCTCGCTAGTGTTTGCGATTCTCATTTCTCTCGGGGACTGTCAGGAGCCTCTTTCATTATCGCGGGGGCTGCCGATCAAGTCAAGAAAATAAGATGTGAATTCGCAAGGATGAATTACGTATGGATTCTCTGGTTCTCTGTAAAGGGCCAGTTTCCTGACATGCACAGCCGCGGGCGGCTGTGGCACAATGGTGCTGTCATGTGTCGTTAGCGGATGAGGCGGGCGTCGGCCCAGTCGGTCAGGTCGCCGAAGTGCATGTTGCCGCCGAACTCGACGACGAGTTGGAGGGTCTTGACGCCGGCCATCGGCAGTTCGATCTTGACCGGGCCGGTCTTCTGGGTGAGTTCGGCCTTTTGGAACACTTCCTTGCCGTCGGCGAGGACGCGGACGGTGACGTTGCCCTGGTGGTTGGTGTCGGCGTCGTCGATGCCGACCAGTGTGCCGAACTTTTGGAACTGGCCGGCGAGGTCGTAGGTGAGGGTGGTGCCGGAGAAGGTGCCGAGTCCCTTGCGGTAAGCTTTCCCGGCCAGCCGGATGGCGCTGCGGTCGTAGTTCTGGTCGCGCTGGCAGGGCCAGGTGTGGTCGCCGCCGAAGAACGGCACGTATTTCTCACTTTGCGGTTTGAGGTCGGACAGGTACACCAGCTTCCCCTGCCTGAACGTGAGGTCAATGAGGCCGGCGGCCGGGATGCTGACGTTCGCGCCTGCGACAAGGCTGAGCTTAATGGCGCCGGAGCCGCTCTCTTGGAGCGTGCCGGTGACAAGGCTGCCGTCGGCGCAGCGCACGCTCGCCAGCAGCGAGGGGGGTAATGGGGGCCGTTCCTTTGCGGCGAACGAGATTCCGAACAGGCGGGCCGTCTTGAGGGGCATCTCGCCGGCGGCCGTGCGGATGACGAGGGCCTCGCGCTCGAAACTGACGAGGATTCCGGGCATCTGGTCGCCGTTGACAGAGAAGGTGACGTCGTTCTTGGTCTCGTTGCCGAGCAATTGTGCGCGCATCCTGGCGGCGTCCTTGGGCTGCTCACCCAGGCGGCGGAACTCGAT
>CAYXNI010000239.1:0-1340 GCA_964466285.1 uncultured Planctomycetota bacterium
GGTTCTTCGCGACGTACTCCGCGGCCAGAGCCTGGTTCGCGAAGCTCATGTCCATGACGCTCGGCGGGTGGCCCTCGGCGCAGGCGAGGTTTACGAGCCGCCCCTCGGCCAGCAGCGTGACGCGCCGCCCGTTCTTCAGCGTGTGCTGCGCGACGAGCGGGCGAATCTGCCGGACGGACTTCGTGAGCTTCTTGAGGGCGACCTTGTCAATCTCGATGTCGAAGTGGCCGGAGTTGCAGACGACGGCGCCGTCCTTCATCACCTTGAAGTGCTCCTCGCGGATGACGTGGCAGTCGCCCGTCAGGGTGCAGAAGATGTCGCCGATGCGTGCGGCCTGTGCGATGGGCATGACCTGGTAGCCGTCCATGACGGCCTCGATCGCGCGGAGCGGATCGACCTCGACGACGATGACGTGCGCCCCCGAGCCCGCCGCGCGGTGGGCGAAGCCACGCCCGCACCAGCCGTATCCGCACACGACCACGTTCTTGCCCGCGATGAGGATGTTCGTCGCGCGGATGATCCCGTCGAGCGTGCTTTGGCCGGTCCCGTAGCGGTTGTCGAAGAAGTGCTTGGTGTTGGCGTCGTTGACCGCGATGACCGGGAACGCAAGCACCCCGTGCGCGGCCATTGCCTTGAGGCGGATGACGCCGGTCGTGGTCTCCTCGGTGCTGCCGATGATGTCGCCGATCTGGTTGCGGCGCTTCGACAGGATGGTCGAGACGAGGTCGGCGCCGTCGTCCATCGTGATCTGCGGCCGGGCGTCGAGGCAGGCGAAGATGTGCTTGTAGTAGGTCTTGTTATCCTCGCCCTTGATCGCGAACGTCGGAATCTTGTGGATTTTCACGAGCGCCGCGGCGGCGTCGTCCTGGGTGCTGAGGGGGTTCGACGCGCACAGATACACCTGTGCCCCGCCCGCCTTCAGCGTCGCCGCCAGGTTAGCCGTCTCCGTCGTGATGTGCAGGCAGGCGGCCAGCGTAATGCCCTTGAGCGGCTTCTGGCGCTGGAAGCGGCGGCGGATGAGGTCGAGTACGGGCATTTGCTGGCCGGCCCATTCGATGCGCAGTTGGCCGGCCTTCGCCAGCGACACGTCTTTCACGTCATACTTCACGAGCCTTCTCCATTACATTGGCGTTCTTGTCGTCCTTGGCTTTCTTGGCTTTTCTCTTCGTTCTCTTCTTGGCGTTCTTGGCGTTCTTGGCGGTTCCCTTCGTCCTTTCTCTTGGCGTTCTTGGCGGTTCCCTTCGTCTTTTCTCTTGGCGTTCTTGGCGTTCTTGGCGGTTCCCTCCGTCTTTTCTCTTGGCGTTCTTGGCGTCTTGGCGGTTCCCTCCGTCTTTTCTCTT
>CAYXNI010000239.1:1440-4757 GCA_964466285.1 uncultured Planctomycetota bacterium
CGTCTTTTCTCTTGGCGTTCTTGGCGTCTTGGCGGTTCCCTCCGTCTTTTCTCTTGGCGTTCTTGGCGTTCTTGGCGGTTCCCTTCTTCCCTCCTCTTCGCGGTTCACTTCTTCTTTCGCGCCTTGATCCCCGCGGCCTTGCGCAGCTCCTCCGCCCGGTCCGTGCGTTCCCACGTGAAGTTGTCTTCCTCGCGGCCGAAGTGCCCGTGCCGCGCCGTTTCCTTGTAGATGGGCCGGCGGAGCTTGAGGTAGTTGATCATCGCCTTGGGCCGCAAGTCGAACAGCTTGGTGACGATCTCGGCGAGTTTCGCGTCGCTGACCTTGCCGGTGCCGTTGGTCTCGACGAGGATGGAGATGGGGTCGGCGACGCCGATTGCGTAGGAGATCTGAAGTTGACACTCGGTGGCGAGGCCGGCGGCGACGATGTTCTTCGCGATGTGCCTGGCCATGTAGCTCGCCGTCCTGTCCACCTTCGTCGGGTCCTTGCCCGAGAAGGCGCCGCCGCCGTGAGCGCCGCGGCCGCCGTAGGTGTCGACGATGATCTTGCGGCCGGTGACGCCGGTGTCGCCCTGCGGCCCGCCAACGACGAACCGGCCGGTGGGGTTGACGTGGTAGATGGTCTTCTTGTCCAGAAACTCGGCTGGCACCGCCTGGGGGACGAGTTCCTCGATCACGGTCTTGCGGATGGTGTCGTAGGGGACGTCGGGGCTGTGCTGCGTCGAGACGACGATGGTGTGGACGCGCTTCGGCTTGTCCCCATCGTATTCGACCGTCACCTGCGACTTCCCGTCGGGCCGAAGCCACTTGACGATGCCGTCCTGTCGGAACCGGGCGAGCTGCTCGCAGATCCGGTGGGCGAGGTGGATGGGAAGGGGCATCAGCTCGGGCGTCTCGTCACAGGCGTATCCGAACATCATGCCCTGGTCGCCCGCGCCCTGCTCGGCGTGGAGGCCTTCGCCCTCGGTCACGCCCTGGGAGATGTCGAGCGACTGTTCGTGGATGGAGGTGAGGACGGCGCAGGTGTGGTAGTCGAAGCCCATGGCGGCGTCGGTGTAGCCGATCTCCTTGATGGTGTCGCGGACGACATTCGGCACGTCCACGTAGCAGTCGGTGGTGACCTCGCCCGCGACCATGGCGAGGCCGGTCGTCACGAGTGTTTCCAAGGCGACGCGGCCGTAGGGATCCTGCGCAATGATGGCGTCGAGGATCGCGTCGGAGATCTGGTCTGAGATCTTGTCGGGATGCCCCATGGTCACCGACTCGGACGTGAACAGGTGTGTCGACATTCCTTCCTACTCCTTTCGTTCTGTCACTCGCGACACTGCTCTCGAGGGCGGAGCGCGTCGTCGAGGACCGGTTTGATCGCAGCCAGGTTCCGGCCCGTCGCTCCTTTGCATTGCTCGATCAGCGCCCGGGCCCGTTGCCCGAGTTCCGCGCGGCGCGAGCTGTTCGTGGTCAGCCCGTCCAGCACGTGCGCCAGCAGGCCCGGCTCATCGACACGGACCGCAGCGCAACTCCGAAGGAGCATCTCGACCGGCTCGCGGAAGTTCCACGTGTTCGGGCCGAACACGACCGCCTTGCCCAGCGCCGCCGGCTCGATCATATTGTGCCCGCCGTGCCGGACGAAGCTGCCGCCGACAAAGACGACGGTGGCGACCGCGTAGAGCCGGGCCAGTTCGCCCGTCGTATCCACAAGGATCACGTGCGGCCGGTGCTCGAAGTCCGCCGGCGCCGTGCCCGCGTCGACCTCCGTCTTGCGGACGGGCAGCAGGCCGGCCTCGCGGATGAGCCGCTCGACAGCGGGCGCCCGTTCGCGGTGGCGCGGCGCAAGCACCAGCCGCAGCCGAGCGTTCGGCCGAGCTTTCACATACTCAATGAGCAACTCGTCCTCGCCCGCATGAGTGCATCCGCCGACGAGAACCGTGTCTTCCGGGCCGATCCGGAGCCGCCGCCTGTACTCCTCAACCACGTCCGCGGCGGCCTCCGTGGCCACGGTATCGTACTTCATCGTGCCCGACACAATCACGCCGCCGGCTGCGACACCGAGCCCCTTAAGCCGCTCCGCATACTCCTCGTTCTGCACGGCGAAGCACTGCACGTTCCGGAACATCCGCCGTGCGAACGAACTCAGCCAGCGGTATCGCCGGCCCGAGCGTTCGGTGATTCGCCCGTTCACCACCACGACCGGCACACCGCGGCGGCGGGCGATGGACAGAAAGTTCGGCCACAGCTCAAGTTCGATCAGGATGATAACAGATGGCTTGATCCTTTTCAAGGTCCGGGACACGACGGGCGACAGGTCGAGCGGGAAATAGAAGGCTGTGTGGCCGGGGAACGTCCTTTGCGCCGTCTCCTTGCCCGTGTTCGTGTTCGTCGAGAACACGATCTCGGCCTCGGGGTACTCCGACTTCAGCCGGTCGACCAGCGTGCGGGCGAGCAACGCCTCCCCGACCGACGCGCAGTGAACCCAGATGCGCGGGCCGGACGGCAAGTCCGCCACGCCGCCGAACCGCTCCCACCACCCCGCCCGAAACCGCGCACTCGTAACCGTCTTGTAGATGGCGAACGGGATGCCGACGATAAAGATAATGCCATAAATGAGGTCAAGCAGTATCGGAGTCAAACGGTCACCTCAATCAACCGCCAAGAACACCAAGACAAGACCGAACCGCCAACACGCCAGGAACACCAAGAGAAGAACGAACCGCCAAGACGCCAAGATCGCCAAGCTCATGACAAGACAATTCTTCTGATTCCCTCCTTGAGAACCGGGACGTTGAAGTTGATGAGCAGCCCCAGGGGCCGCCCCATGGCCTTAAGATAGGAAATCACCTGAGCCGAGTGAATCGGCGCCAGCGCGTCCACTGCCTTGAGTTCCACGACCAACTCGCCGCCGACGAGGAAATCCGACCGACCTTCCCCGACCGCGTGACCCTTGTAGTCTACTGCCACCGGCGCCTGCCGCACAAAAGCAACGCCTCGCAACCCAAGTTCCACCGCCAACGCCTCCTCGTAGACTGACTCCAGAAAGCCTGGCCCCAGCACCCGGTGCACTTCGATAGCTGCGCCGATCACTGCGTGGGCCAGCCGGTCAAGCTCCGCCGGCGGTTCCCTCCTCTCAGTGTCATTGGCGCTCCTACCGTCTTGGCGGTTCACTCCGTCTTTCCCCCTTGGCGTCCTTGGCGTCTTGGCGGTTCACTCCGTCTTTCCCCTTGGCGTTCTTGGCGTCTTGGCGGTTCACTCCGTCTTTCCCCTTGGCGTTCTTGGCGTCTTGGCGGTTCACTCCGTCTTTCCCCTTGGCGTTCTTGGCGTCTTGG
>CAYXNI010000240.1:0-4730 GCA_964466285.1 uncultured Planctomycetota bacterium
CCAGTACATCACGGGGACCCCGCAGAGCCAGCCGAGCGCTGCGCACCTCTACTACGCCGGCGGACAAGGCGTACCCGATAACTGCGGCGGCACATCGGGATATGACCTGTACACCGTCTACTACCTGACCCTGTCTATGTGGTCGATGGGGGGCTCAAAGTGGGACGCGTATAAGGCGGTCATGGTACCCAAGCTCATCGCGTTGCAGAACGCCAACGGGAGCTTCCCCCTGAACTTCGCCCCGTATGCTTCAGGCTACGGCGGGCAGGCGTACCCGACCGCCCTTGGCGCCATGTGCTTCGAGGCGTCGGTCGCCGAGTTCCTCCAGGGCACCAAGTGGACGAAGGCCGGCGACTACCCTTACGGCTACAACCCCGGCATCGGCGAAAAGATCAGCACCCCGTCGCCGGACACGATTGTCCTGCTCGATTATACGCGGTCGGTCATCGACATGAACGACCCGCAGAAGTACATGGCCCCGCGGCACAGAGGCAAGGTCAACGCCCTGTTTGCGGACGGCCATGTCGAGCAGCTGGTCCCCGAAACCATTACGGCCGGCCAGCTCAGCACCAAGCCGGGGGACTAAGAAACCATCTCAAGAGGTGGGGCCGACATTCCTGTCGGCCAGGCATCCTCCTGTAGATTGTCTCCAAGGGCAACAACGATAAAGAGCCCGCATCCCCGTGGGAATGCGGGCTCTTTTCATGTCATGGTCATGCAGACGAGGCAGGCGGAACGCGAGCTTGGCCGCCAGTGATCACGCCTTGGGGGGCTGGGGCTTCTGCTCGTCCGCCTTCTGATCCCTCCCACACGTTGGCGAACCGGCACAGCCGCAGCGGGAGCACATGCACCGGCCGATCAGCACCAGCGCCGCCCCTGCGACGAGCGCAATGATTTGGTAGGGCCCGAACCCGGGCTTGGGGCTGGGTACGATGGCTCCGGGCCAGAGGGCAACGACCACCAGCACTACGCCCACGATGGCGAGGATGATCCCCAGCACAGACCTCTTTTTCATCGCACACCTCCTTTACCCACGTTCACGGTCTTCACCTTCCCACGCAACGCCATGCTATCCCCCGCCGGAGAGAGGGTCAAGTTTTTTCGGCCGAACAGACGTTTCCGAGGCGGGGCATTGCGAGCTGGAGGCGTTTTCAGTTATAATCCTCCCTGCGGGGCGGGTTGCCCCGGAAGAGTCACGTGAACCAGAACGCACGAGGGCCTCCTTTGGCGCGCATCCGGCAGTGTGTCTGCTATCCAATCCTGAAACCTCCCCAGATGAGCTTTGACGAACTCTTCGGCGCCGCGGCGGACATCGGCTACGTGGCCGTCGAAGGGTGGGGTGTGGGCGACGACTTCGATGAGGTCGTCCGGGCGGCCGCCCGCCACAACCTCCGCGTCGCCAGCTTCATCGGCGTCGGCTCGCTCGATTCCGGCCTGAACCGGCGCGAGAACCACGAGCGGATCGAGGCGGAGCTGCGAAAGTCCATCGGCCGCGCCGCCGACAACAACGTGCCCGGCCTCATCGTCTTCAGCGGCAACCGCCAGCCGGGCGTCGCGGAGGACGAGGCCGCCCGCATCACGGCCGAGGGGCTCCGCCGCATCGCACCCTATGCCGAGAAGAAGGGCGTCAACCTCAACCTCGAGCTCCTCAACTCCAAGGTGGACCACAAGGGCTACCAGTGCGACCGCACCGCGTGGGGCGTCTCGGTCTGCCAGCAGGCCGGCAGCCCCCGCGTGAAGCTCCTATACGACATCTATCACATGCAGATCATGGAAGGCGACATCATCCGCACCATCCGCGAGAATGTCCGCTGGATTGGACACTTCCACACGGCCGGCGTGCCCGGCCGCAAAGATATGGACGAGACACAGGAGTTGAACTACGCGGCCATCGCGCGGGCCATCGCCGAGACCGGCTACGACGGCTACGTCGGCCACGAGTTCAGCCCCAAGGGCGAAGTGATCGCCGCCCTCCGCAAGGCCTTCACCGTGTTTGACCAAGAGTAACGCTTGTCACAAGGAGTAAGTTTGTGGCGACCGAGTTCCCCCGCACCACCGTCGGCGGCCTGTCCCTCTCACGCCTGCTCGTAGGCACCAACTGGTTCCTCGGCTATTCCCACACGAGCTGGGCCAAGGACAAGTTCATTCGCGAGTTCCAGACCCGCAAGAACATCGCCGACATTCTCACCGTCTTCTTCGAGTACGGCTGCGACACCGTGATGGGCATGCCCCAGCCTATCCTGCGCGACGCCATCCAGGACGCCCAGGAGCGCACCGGCCGCAAAGCCATCCTCATCCTGACCCCCGGCTTCAACCCCTTGCCGGACGCCCCTGCCGACCAGCGCCCGGAGCGCGCGTTCGACGACTGCAAACAGCTCGGCGCCACCTTCTGCATGCCCCACACGTCCGTCACCGACCGCCTGATCGACAAGCTGCACGGGACGATCCGCGACATGGACAAGTACTGCAAGATGATCCGCGACCGCGAAATGATCCCCGGACTCTCGACCCACGAGCCGGAAAGCATCATCTTTGCCGACAACACGAACCTGGACGTGGAGACGTACATCTCGCTCTACAACGCCATCGGCTTCCTGATGCACGTGGAGGTCGACTGGGTGATGCGGCTGATCAAGAACGCGAAGAAGCCCGTGATGACCATCAAGCCCATGGCCGCGGGGCGGCTCCTCCCGCCCGTGGGCCTGGCCTTCGCCTGGAGCACCCTTCGCGACGTCGACATGGTCACGGTCGGCACGACAACGCCCGACGAGGCGAAGGAATGCGTCGACCTCTCGCTCGACTTCCTCAGCCGCCGGCTGCCCGACAACCCGCTCCAGACGACCCGCAGCAAGAAGACGCTCGAGGCCAAGCCCGCGCCGGAAAAGAAGGGGCTCTAACAAGACGGTGGGGCGGACATTCTTGTCCGCCGTCGGGCAGGCAGAAATGCCTGCCCCACCAGGGTTATGCTAGAGGCCCCAAGCCGGGCGGACACGCAGGTCCGCCCCTACGCAAACTCCAGCGAAACGCTTTGTAGGGGCAGCCCTATGTGGCTGTCCAGGCGTTCCTTACCCCTACCGAAACAGGCTCCAAGCCGCGGCGTGCAGGATCAGCTCGCCCACGGCACGAAGAAGCACAAGCGGCTCTACAACGGCCGGACCGCCGTCGAGCGCGTGAACAGCCGCCTCAAGTGCGGCCTGACACTGGACGAACTGATCGTCCGAGGCAAGAAGAAGATCACTCTGAAACTCGACCTTGCGATCATCGCGCTGTACGCACTGGCGTTGGGACACCTGCGGCGCAAGGCCAAGCACTGGCGCAGCTACACGCGCGTGGCCGACTGAACGGCCCGTCGGGCGAGGCGCGGGGCCTGACCGAGCCCAGGGCCCGTCTTGGGCGGGCCTTGGACGCCCTTTTCATCCCGTACACGTGCCCGGAGACGCCTCGCCACACACCTCCTTCCCTTCTTTGGTCAGCGTTCGCGTGGAACCACGGCGTCCAAACCGCGGCTCAGAAGCCAGCCCCCCTATTCCGCGAAACCCTTTTGAGGCGAAAACGGGACCTAATGACGGTTGATTATCGGGCGGTTATGATATATTCTTGATTCGGGCAACTTTCACGTACAGGCAGCGATAATGGGCAAGGTGCGAATCCTCTACTGTATCGACTCAGTCGCGGCTGACGCCGGCACCGAGAAGCAACTCCCGGACATGATCCGGCGGCTGGACAAGGAGCGGTTCGAGGTGCATCTCTGCTGCCTCGCGGACAGCCCCCGTGCGCAAGAGACGGCTCAAGTGTGCTCCTTGCTGGTGCTGCCGCTCCGCAGCATTTACACGTGGAACGGCCTGCGGCAGATTCGCCGCCTCCGCCGCTACATTAAGGAGCGCCGCATCCAGGTCGTCCAGTCGTTCATGATAAAGGCGAACATCGTCGGTTCACTGGCCACGCTCGGGCTCAAGCGCGTGGTGGTCATAAGCAGCCGGCTCAACCTCGGCTATTGCATGACGCGGTTCTACAACAGGATTTTGGGCTTCCTCGACAGATATGCGACCCGTATTTTCGCGAACGCCGAGGCCGTGAAGCGGGAGGTGGTGGAGCTTGAGAAGGTGTCCCCCGACAAAGTGGACGTGCTCTACCACGGCGCCGACATGGAGCAGTACGGGCCGGGCAGCGGAGACCCGTCGGTAGCGGCGGCGCTCGGCATACCCGAGGACGCGAAGGTCGTGGGCATCGTCGCCAACCTCCGGCCGGTCAAGGACCACGCCCTTTTTCTTCGAGCGGCAAAGCTCGTCGCCGAGCGCGTACCGAAGGCCGCGTTCGTGCTTGTCGGATGGGGCGAGCTCAGGGACGAACTCGGCCGCCTCGCCCGCGAGCTCGGCATCGCCGAGAAGGTGTTTTTCACCGGCGGCAAGGGCGATGTTCCCGACTACCTCTGCCGCATGAGCATCGGCTGCCTGTCGTCGAGCAGCGAAGGCTTCTCGAATGCGATTCTGGAGTACATGGCCGCCGGGCTGCCCGTGGTGGCGACGGATGTGGGCGGAAATGGCGAGGCGGTCGAGCGCGGAGTGACGGGGTACATTGTCCCGCATGGCGACCCCGCTGCGTTTGCTGCGCCCATCATCGCACTTCTTGAGGACGAAAGGAAGCGGGCGGAGATGGCCAGGCGCTCGCTCGAGCGGTGCCGCGAAAAGTTCGAGATCGGGGCGGCGATGCGGAGGTACGAGGAATACTAC
>CAYXNI010000241.1:0-3316 GCA_964466285.1 uncultured Planctomycetota bacterium
AACGGCCTGTTCAGCAAGACCGAATACGACGGCCTCGGCCGCACCGCCGCCAGCTACACGACCTATGATGCGGACGAAAGCGCCTGCAACGAGGCTCTCGGCGTCTCCGGCGATCTCGTGATCGGACAAACCAGCCGCGTCTATGACGGCGCCAGTAACGTGGCCGCCATGATGTCCTTCCAGCAGTTCCCGAACCAGACGCTGTATCGCCTGGGCGGCCTGTACGCCCTCTGGATTCTGCTTTCCCTATCCACGTGGCGCAGTATAATGCTTGTGGCTTCCGGATCGGGCTGCTGATGCCCATGACCAGCCGACAAAGGAATCTGGGAAACGGTGATTGTCCCGGCCCCCTTGTGCGGAGTGAAGTGTTACGTCCCCGGAACCGAGAGCGCTCGAAGGGAAGAAGAAGCTAATGCACTGGCAAGAGATATCGGATCTCGCTTGGTTGTCAGAGATCCTCTCGCCGCGAAGCCGGCCGCCCTAAGCCGGCTGCCAGTGTGTGGCGAGAAGCCGGGAGGAAACAGGTCGCGCGACAACGGCGGCCACTGATTAGGAGGGATGAGTCATGCAGGAGAATCTTGAGCAAGTGGCAAGGCAGATTTGGGCATATCTGCCGCAGTTGGTCGGGGCATTGCTGATTTTGGTCGTGGGCTGGCTTGTCGCCCTGGCGGTTGCTGCCGTAGTGCGCGGTGCTCTGCGGCGGACCACGCTGGACAACCGGCTTGCCAGATGGTTTCTGGGTGAGGAGCGAGCCAAGGCGGCCCACATCGAACAGGGGGCGGGAAAGGTGGTCTTTTACCTCCTCCTGATCCTGGTGTTCGTGGCCTTTTTCCAAGCCCTGGGATTGACGCTTGCCACCCAGCCCTTGAACGACATGCTGAGCCAAGTATTCGAGTTCATACCTCGGCTGATTGGTGCAATCCTCTTATTGCTGGTCGCGTGGCTCGTGGCGAGCGGGATGAAGCTGTTGGTCACCAGAGCGGTCAGAGCCAGCAACCTCGAGGACCGCCTGGGCGAGAAGAAGGCGGCGGGCGCAACCTCGCTTGCGAAGTCGCTGGGCGAGATTGTGTACTGGCTGGTGTTTATTCTCTTCCTGCCGGCCGTGCTCGGTGCGCTGGCGTTGCAGGGGCTGCTCGAGCCGGTCAAGGCAATGACGGAGCGGTTCCTCGCCTACCTGCCGAACGTCTTTGCCGCAGTCGTTATTGTGGTGCTCGGCTGGTTTGTTGCGCGGATCGTCCAGAGACTCGCCACCAATCTGTTGGTCGCTGCGGGCGCAGACCGGCTGAGCGAACGGGCGGGGCTGGCCCACGCTCTCGGGGACAAGAAGCTCTCGGCGGCCTTGGGGCTGCTGGTTCAAGTCCTGATCCTGATCCCCGTCGCGGTCGCGGCCCTCAACGCGCTCGCGCTCGAAGCCCTCACACAACCGGCCAGCCACATGCTGGACCTGATGATTGGGGCGGTTCCCGCGATACTTGGCGCAGCCCTCGTCCTGCTGTTCTCGTATATGGTCGGACGGGTGGTGGCGGGCGTGGTGGCGAACCTCCTTGCGAGCGTCGGCTTCAACTCGATTCTTGTCCGGCTTGGTTTGGCCAAGGAGCAGCCGCCTGAGGGCAAACGAACGCTCTCGCAGCTTGCCGGGTATGTCGTGGTCGTGATCGTGATGTTCTTTGCGGCCATTGAAGCGGCCCGTCTGCTCGGCTTCTCCGCGTTTGCCGGCATGGTGGCCGACCTGACCGTCCTCGGCGGACATGTGCTTCTAGGGCTGGCCATCCTGGCCGTCGGTCTTTGGGTGGCCAATCTCATCGCCGAAACCGTCAAGAACACGGGCAGGCCCCAGGCAGGCTTGCTCTCCGCAATCGCGAGAGTTGCCGTTCTGGTGTTGGCAAGCGCAATGGCGTTGCGGCAGATGGGCTTGGCGAACGAGATTGTCGCGCTGGCCTTTGGGCTGATCGTCGGCGCCGCCGCCATCGCCGCGGCCATTGCGTTCGGAATCGGCGGACGGGATGTTGCGAAACGCAAATTGGAGGAATGGCTGAAATAAGCGTCCCGCCCTGCGGCGGAACATTCCCAATCCCTGGCGGAGCGGAAGGGGGGCAGCGCAGCTCCGGCGAGGGCGACATCCTTCTGGCCGACGCGGAAGGTTCGACCATAGGAACCCTTTCGGCCGAGTCGATCGATGCGCTCCACAATCAATGAGCGCAGGCGACTCGGCCGAAGGGCAAGACACAGAGGAACCAGAACAACGCAGCGGTTTGAGGGGATTCCACTGCGAAAAACCCGGGACAACGTGTGGAGTGATGTCAATGAACGTGCTGCTGATTTCGCCTGAGTTTCCAGAGACGTTCTGGAATTTCAAGTACGTCCTCAAGTTCATCCGCAAGCAGGCGGCGTTTCCTCCGCTCGGACTGCTGACCGTGGCCGCCCTGTTGCCCCCGGACTGGGGAAAACGGCTGGTCGACTTGAACGTCCAGAAGCTCACAGACAAGGACCTGGAATGGGCGGACTATGCGTTCATCGGCGCGATGACCGTCCAGAAGCACAGCGCGAAAGAGGTGATCGCCCGCTGCAAGAAGGCCGGCCTTAAGGTGGTGGCGGGCGGCCCGCTCTTCATGTGTGAACGCGAGGAGTTCGAGAACGTCGATCACTTTGCGCTCAACGAGGCGGAACTGACGCTGCCGCCGTTCCTGGCCGATCTTCAAGCCGGACGCGCCCAACGGGTTTACGCGACCTCGGAGTTCCCCGACCTTCGGCTCTCGCCGGCGCCGCTGTGGGAACTGGCGGATCTCAAGCGCTACAGCTCGATGAGTATCCAGTTCTCGCGCGGGTGCCCCTTCAACTGCGACTTCTGCAATGTCTCTTCGTTCCTCGGCGACCGCGTACGCACGAAGACGACGGCGCAGGTCATCGCCGAACTGGACGGGTTGTACAACCGCGGCTGGGCAGGTTCCGTCTTTTTCGCGGACGACAACTTCATCGGAAATCGCCACCAGCTGAAAACCGATCTTCTCCCCGCGCTGATCGAATGGCACCGCGACAAGCCGGAAATCTCGTTCTGCACGGAGGCGTCCATTAACCTCGCGGACGACGAGACGCTGATGCGCATGATGACGGAGGCGGGGTTCGACTCGGTCTTCGTGGGGATTGAGACCCCGGACGAGAGCGGGCTGGCGGAGTGCAACAAGAAACAGAACCTGCGACGGGACCTGGTGAGCGATGTGAAGACGATCCAGCGGGCGGGCCTGCAGGTCTTCGGGGGCTTCATCGTCGGTTTCGACAGCGATACGCTCAGCATCTTCCGGCGGCAGATCGAATTCAT
>CAYXNI010000241.1:3326-4713 GCA_964466285.1 uncultured Planctomycetota bacterium
GATAATGATCATCCATCTATATTCAAAAGGCAGATCGAATTCATCCAGAAAAGCGGGATCGCGGCGGCGATGGTCAGCCTGCTCCGGGCCGTGCCGGGCACGAAGCTGTTCGACCGTCTGAAACGAGAGGGGCGTATCCGAGGTCAGTTGTCGGGGGACAACGGAGACGGCACGACGAATATCGTTCCGCGCATGGGCTTCGATGCGCTGAGGGACGGGTATCATCGGATCGTGTCCGAGATTTACTCCCCGCGGCTTTACTACCAGCGGATCAAGACGTTCCTGCAGGAATACAAGCCGCCGGAATGCAGGGCCCGTCGGGATTTCACGCGGATGCTGGCGTTCGTCCGATCCACTTGGCGGCTCGGGCTCGTCGGCCGCGAACGGGTCCAGTACTGGAAGCTTCTGCTATGGACTTCGCTCCGCCGGCGACAAGCGCTTCCGACAGCGGTCACGTTGATGATCTACGGCCACCATTTCCGCAGGTTCTACGAGCACGCGCGCCAGTCGCTGGACTGACAACCACCGCCGACCGAGGCAAGGGTGTGAACGCTGGCAAGTTCCGGGGATGCAATACTTATCTCCTGACAAGGGACCGGGGGGGTATCCGGTTTTTGTGGTTGACAGATGAGTGGAGTTTCGCACTTTAGGGGAGCACATGGTCCCCCATGAAACACGCCGTTCTGTCCGTCGTGCCGTTGTCGTGAGAAGAGTTCCTGTTTTTACCCCGACGCCACCCGCCTTTTCTCATGCTACGGCGGGCAAGCACCCGCCTCACTCAGGCTACGGCGGGCAAGCACCCGCCTCACTCAGGCTATGGCGGGCAGACAACGATCACGACGTCATATCCAATAATCCGCACCCTGCTATTGAATTCGGTAGATGTCTCCGTCGATGACGACGATGAGCTTCTGGGACTGTGCGACGTACTTGCCGATCTCCGGATGCTCCGTGATAAGCGCGAAGAACTCGTCGCTCCACAGCTTCACGTCCTTGACCTTCGCTTCGTCGTCCTTGCCGCAGGCGGCGTCGACCCACAGGCCATCGGTCTTGATGTAGAACGTCTTGGCGCCGACCTGCCTGATCGTTTCCTGGACGGCCCGCTGCAACTTCTCTTCAAACCTGCGGTCGGCCTCTTCGTCGGCGGGCTGGCCGGCCGAGCCGCCGCGACGTATCCCCATCACCTCGCTCGACCCCGGACCGCCCGGCATCGACATCGGCGCCTGGGCGTTCTTCGCACGGGCGATGCTCGAACTGTCATGGACCGCTCCCCGTCCGCCTTCCTGGGCAGCGAACGTATCGCGCGAGTCGCGGCCGGCGGCGGCCAGCTCGCGACGAACAGTCGGATCGACCGGGGCGCCTTCCTCGACGATGAGGAACGACGTGT
>CAYXNI010000242.1:0-4692 GCA_964466285.1 uncultured Planctomycetota bacterium
TGCCTTCCTGAAGGCGCGAGGGTACGACGTCGTAGCGGCTGAATTCGATGGTGTATGAGCCTTCGCCGCCGGTCATGGACCGCAGTTCGGTGGAGTAGGTGAGGACTTCGGCGAGTGGCACCTCGCCGCTGATGACTTGCATGTCGCCGATGACTCCGGTGTCGGAAATGCGGCCGCGGCGGCCGCTGAGGTCGCTGGTCACGTCGCCCATGTAGCGGCTGGGGACGGTGATCTCGAACTTGACGATGGGTTCGAGCAGGACGGGCCTGGCCTTTGAGACGCCGTCGGCGAAGGCGCGTGCGCCGGCGAGCTTGAAGGAGGCTTCGTCGGAGTCGACGGCGTGGAACGAGCCGTCAGTGACGTGGGCCTTGACGTCGACGACTTCGTAGCCGGCGATGACGCCCTTCTCCATGGTTTCGCGGATGCCTTTTTCAATGGCGGGCATGAAGTTGCGGGGGATGGAGCCGCCGACGGTGTCGTCGATGTATTCGAGACCGACGCCGCGCTCGTTGGGTTCCACCATCATGTAGACTTCGCCGAACTGGCCGCGTCCGCCGGTCTGCTTCTTGTGGCGGTGATGGCCGTCGGCGCGGGAGGTGATGGTTTCGAGGTAGGGGATTTGGGGGACTTTGGTGTCGACGTCGACGTTGTAACGGCGCTTGAGGCGGCTGAGGATGACGTCGAGGTGCAGGGCGGACATTCCGCGGGTGACGAGTTCCTTGGTCTGGCGGTCGCGGTCGAACTTGAAGGCGGGGTCTTCTTCGTCGAGTTTCTGGAGGGCGGTGGAGATTCGACCTTCGTCGCCCCGGCTCTTGGGGAACACGGCGAGCGAGACCATTGGGCTGGGGAGGGGGAACTTGCCGAACTCGACGGCCATGGTGCTGCCTTCGCTGACGAGGGTGTCGCCGAGCCGGATGTCTTCGATCTTGGCGACGGCGCCGATGTCGCCGGCGACGAGTTGGGGGGCCGTCTCCTGCTCCTTGCCTTGCGGGAGGAGGAGGGCGTTGATCCGTGCGCGGTCGCCGGTGCGGACTATGACGAACGAGGTGGGATCGACGGTGCCGGTGACGACGCGGAAGAAGGCGATCTTGCCGACGAATGGGTCGGTGAGAATCTTGAAGATGAAGGCCGAGAAGGGGCCGTCGAGCGGGGGGACTTCGGCCGGCTCGTCGGGCTTGCCCGGTGCGTGGACGCGCAGGTTCGCGCGCCGGGAGGGAGCGGGAAAGTACTGTGCGATGATGTCGAGGACGTCCGTGACGCCGATTTCCTTGGTGCCGGAGCAGCAGAGGATGGGGACGATGGAGCCGGCGGCCAGGGCTTTGCTGAAGGCCGAGGCGAGTTCCTCGCTGGAGAGTGCTTGGTCTTCGAGGTACTTCTCCATCAGGGCGTCGTCGGTCTCCGCAATTGCCTCGATGAGTTCGCCGCGGCCTTCGCCTTCGCCGGTGAGGAGGTTGGTGACGCCCTTCAGGCTGGCGCCGGGCTCGACGGGGATCATGACGGGGATGCAGTTTTTGCCGAAGGCGGCTCGGACGCTGGCGAGGATCTCGTCGTACTTTGCGGAGTCGGAGTCGATCTTTGTGATGAGGATGGCTCGTGGCAGGCCGTAGTCGCAGGCGAGCTTCCAGGTTCGGCGCGTGTTGACTCCGACGCCGGTGACGGCGGAGACGCACAGGACGGCGGCATCGGCTGCGGGCAGGGCGGTGATGGTCTCGCCGATGAAGTCGGGATAACCGGGGGTGTCGACGATACGAATTTGCTTGTTCTTCCACGTGGTGCGCAGGACGGTGGCGTAGATGGAGTGCTTTCGCTGACGCTCTTCCTCGTCGAAGTCGGAGACGGACGTGCCCTCGTTGACGCTTCCGAGGCGGTTGACGGCGCCGGTGGTCTTCATGATGACGTCGGCGAGGGTTGTCTTTCCCGAATCGGCGTGGCCGATCAGGGCGATGTTGCGGATGTCTTCGGTCGCATACTTGGCCATTTGGCCCTCCAAGAATAGAGCCTCACATTCCTGGTGCGCAAGTTCGCCGATTATATGCAGGCCGGGCCGCTCTGACAAGCAAAAAGCGCCCGCAGGCGGAATCGGGCGGAATCGGGTATGTCAATGCGAAGTGAAAATGTGCTCTGTGGTGCAAAATGAAAATGTCCTGTCTTCCCGTCCGGAGCGGCGGGCTTGCGCTGGGGCTGGTTTTGTAGATAATGGTAAGGCAGTGAATAGAAACTTCAACTGTGCGCGCGGGGGAGTGCGCAGGTTTCATGTTCGGCCCCGAGCCGAACAGGACAGGACACCTCCCGATGAGCGATGAGGACAAGACGACGCCGAGGGAAGCAGGGCCAGAGCGAAAGCGGCCCAGGCTGTTGGAGGTTTTTCGGAGCTATCGGCTGCTCCGGTACGTCAAGCCGTACAAGAAGCTCCTGGCCCTGATGTTTGCCATCATCTTGGTGCTTGCCGGCTGCAATTTTCTGCAGGTGTTTCTGGTTCGCGAGCTTCTGAAGGACGGATTGTGGCTTCCGCCCGAGCCGCCGCTGGCGGTGACGATCGATGACATCGTCGCGACGAAACTGCCGGAGGGCTTGCGGGCCGAGGCCCGGCAGATTATCGCGCTGCGGTTCGCCGAGGCTCTCAATGCGTCGAAGCTTACCCCGAAGGAAAAGAAGAAGCTGGAAGCCTCCGAGATAGAGAAGGCTGAACAGCGGATCAAGAGCAAGATCGAGAAGGACGAGAAGCGTGCCGGGCAGGGCTGGGCAAAGCTCCATCCCGTGGTTGTCGAGCTGCTGGCGCCGTTGGGCGAGCGGGCGGTTGCCGGCGCCACCCGGCGGCTGTACCAGCAATTGGGCCAGACGATCCTGGCGGAACTGACCCCGAAGCTGTCGGAGCGGGAGCAGGTCCAGTTCGCGGAAGCATCGGAGACGGCGTTCGCGCCGCCGCCCGAAAGCCAGCCGGACATGCGGTACATCGGGAAGCTCTGCCTGGCGCTGCTGGGCGTGGCCGTGGTGTTCGGCCTGCTGGTCTACACTCGGTCGGTGTTGAAGGCGATTATCATCTCTCGCGCCACGTTTGACATTCGGAGCGACCTGTGCGACCACCTGCTGGACCTGGACATGCGGTTTTTCAGCAACCGTTCCAGCGGGGACATGATCTCGCGGCAGACGAACGACATCGTGGCGGGCACGAAGGCGCTGACTGACTTGTTTGAAGACATGATCCCGCAGCCCTTCGAGGCGCTGGCGTTCGCGGGCGCGGCGTTCTGGGTGAGCTGGAAGCTGGCTCTGGCCTTCTGCGTCCTGCTCATATTCCTGCCGTTCCCCGTCCTGAAGATCGCGCGGCGGGTGAAGAAGTACGGGCGGCAGAAGCTGGAGCGGATCGCGGAGCTGACGACGATCATGTCCGAGATTTTCCAGGGGATGCGGGTGACCAAGGCGTTCCACATCGAGGACCGGAAGCACGAGGAGTTCCGCGAGGCGAACGACCGGTACGTGAGCCGCCTGCTCAAGACGATGAAGCTGCGGGGGTTGAACAGCGCGTTCACGGAGTCGTTCATCAACGTGAGCATCGCGGTGGTGATGTTCCTGGCCGCGATCCTGGTGACCACGGGTCTGCTGGGCCTGCGGCTCGATCCGCCGGACGTCCTGACATTCGCCGGATGTATGCTTATGCTCTACCGCCCGATCAAGACGTTCACGAAGGCTTACCCCGATTTTATGGAGTCGGTCGTGGCGTCGGAGCGCGTGTTCGAGATTCTGGACATCCGGCCGGAGGTCAAGGAGGACCCGGCGGCGGTGGCGTTGCCGCCCGTGTCGAAGTCGCTGACGTTTCGCGACGTGAGCTTTGCGTACGACACGGTGCCGGTCCTCGAGCACATCAACATCGAGGTGCGGCGCGGGCAGGTGGTCGCCGTGGTGGGACAGTCGGGAGCCGGAAAGTCGACGCTGCTCGACCTTATCCCGAGGTTCTACGATCCGGACGAGGGGCGGGTGGAGATCGACGAGGTCGACATTCGGCGGGCGACGCTGGCGTCGCTCCGCGGCCAGATTGCTGTGGTCTCGCAGGACCCGTTCCTGTTCCAGACGACGGTCCTGGAGAACATCCGGTACGGCCGGCTGGACGCGACGGACGAGGAGGTGTATGCGGCGGCACAGGCGGCGAACATCCATGAGTTCGTGGACAGTCTGCCTGAGAAATATGACACCCTGTGCGGGGAGCGCGGGGTGAAGCTGTCGGGCGGCCAACGGCAGCGGATCACGATCGCGCGGGCGATTCTCAAGGATGCGCCGATCCTGATCCTCGACGAGGCGACGTCGTCGCTGGACACGGAATCCGAGCGCCTCGTCCGTGACGCGCTGACGCGGCTCATGGAGCACCGGACGACGTTCGTCATCGCGCACCGCCTGTCAACCGTCCAGCACGCGGACCGCATCATCGTCCTTCGGGAAGGGCGGCTGGTCGAGACGGGCACCCACGCCGAGCTGATCGGGGCGAAGGGCGAATACTGGCGGTTGTACAATACGGAGTTCGAGAACTCCGTGCCGGATCCGTGAGTCGCGACATGTCAGACTCGACCATCATCAAGCGCGGGTTGGCTGCCGGCGCAGCCTCGAGGAAGGTTCTGTTCGTCACCGGCCGCCTCGCGCCGACCGGCCCGTGCCGTGCGATCGTGGCCCTGGCGCGGCGGCTCAAGCAGAACGGGTGCGCCG
>CAYXNI010000243.1:0-4691 GCA_964466285.1 uncultured Planctomycetota bacterium
GTCCATATCGAGATAGCGCTTCCCGTCTCGTTTCAGCAGCTCCGCGGCCAGATCTCTGATGTAATCCCCCCGGTAGCACCCCTCGGGAAATCCCGCCGCCTCGCCCAGGAGTTCCCGGTAACGCAGAAAAACCGATTGCCCCAGGTTGTTCATCTGGTTTCCCGTATCGTTGATATAATATTCCCGGAAAACCCGATAGCCGGCGGCCGCGAGGATATTTGCCATGACATCGCCCACCACGGCGCCCCGGGCATGACCGATATGAAGCGGCCCTGTGGGATTGGCGCTGACGAACTCGACCTGGACGCGCCCGCCTTTTCCCAGATCCGACGAACCGTAGCGCTCGCCCTCTCTTTCGACGTCCGCCAGGAACCTGTTTAATACCCCTTCCCGGATGAAAAAATTCATGAACCCGGGACCGGCGATCTCAATCTTTTCAAGAAACCCCTCCGGATCCTCGATCCTCTGCAAAAGGACCCCGGCGATCTCGCGGGGATTCTTTCTGACCTGCGAGGCGAGGATCATGGCCACGTTGGAGGCGTAATCCCCGTGGCCGGGGGCCTTCGTCAACTCCACTTCGATGGAGGGGGGCGCGGTCGCCGGGAGCAGCCCCTCCTCGACACCCGCCCTGATCGCCCTCTCCAGAAGCGCAACCAAGATCTGTTTCATGAGTGACCATCCCTCCATATGAAAAAAGTTGGCCGCAAGGCCAACCCGTTGCCCTTTCATGCCACTGCAAGGAGATTCGCTCGGCGGCCGGTCTCCTGTTTCCACCTGACCGTTTTTGATGGGGTGTACGAAGGAACGACAGGCAACTCTACGTTTCCCGGCATGCCTGTTCCGCCGCATCGATATCCCTGTCCTTGATGGAAAGGTCGCGTGAGTAATCCTGACAGCGGACACAACCCGACGCGTCGGTGGGGACGCTGAACCTCTTCTGGCAGTTCTCACGCCAGGCGCAGATCGAGCAGTACCGCTTCTCCATCCCCATGATCGCGACCCCCCTAACCGAGCCATTTCCCGCTACGGCTCGGCGACTACCCTATCTTGATAAGGATTTGAAGTCAAGAAAATTGACGTGTTATCCCTTCACGCGAGATATGACCGTTTAGAAACCGTCCTGTGGCAGGGATGTCCTGTCATTCCAAGCGCTTATCTTTCCAGAAGAGCATATTCGTCCGATTCGCCTGGCCCGGAGGATTGATGTTCACCCGCTGGGTTTGAGCGCCGATGATGCCGCTGCCGCTCGTTGTGACGTACAGATCGGGGGTCGCACTGCCGCTGACGGCGGCAGCGGCGGCGGCGCCGGCAGCAGCGGCGGCTGAGGCAGAGGCACCGGCTGCGATGGCGGCGGCAGAGGCGGCGGCAGAGGCAGCGGCAGCGGTGCCGGGCTTCAACGAGATGATCGGGGCGGATGGGATCCCCGTTCCGACAACCATGCTGCGGGGCGGGGGAGCGGTGCTCTCCGGAATGACGAGCGCTCCGGCGCTCGTCGTGTAATTGAGGCCGTAGAGACTGGCCGTACCGCCCTGCGCACAGGGGTCATTGCCCTGGGAGGGCGTAAATGTGGTGAAATAGACAACCCCGCCGAAGACCGTCGGATCGGCCAGCATCTTTTCGCCTTGTCCGGCCAGATTGATATAATAACCGTACTTGCTGCTGTCGTTGTACACTCCTCCCGCGCTGGTGATATCCTGCAGATCGGTGATGGTCCGGGTGCTGGTCCGGTCGGTATCCTTCAACGCCAAAAACTTATCCTGCGCGCTCGTGCCCATGGGATCGATCTTGTCTCCGGTTCCCCAGTAGATCCAGAGATTCGAGTTTTGATCCTTGGCCACGGCCGCTGAGGTGTAAATCGGGCGATTTCCTGACGAACTGTTCGCCCCGAAGAGACGTCCGCCCGACCAGTTCGACGTGCCACAGGAATCCCCGTCCGCCATCAGGCATAACTTGAAACGCCACATGTTGCTTCCCACGTCGCCAAGATAAACCGTATCAATGAACCCGTCATTGTCCGTATCGACAATGGCGGGCAGGGCCGGCACGGGGTAGTCAAGATTCGCATTGTCCGCCTTGGTATAACTCCACAGGACGCTCCCGTCGACAAGATCGATCACGAAAAACCCCTTGCCGCTGTCCGCGGCTCCCGGTGCATAAGCTCCGCCGCCGATGAAGGCGACCCATTTTTCGTTCCCTCCATCCAGAACGCGGCTGATCATCGGCTTGCTCCAGGGCGCCCCCATGTAAGGCGCCCGGTAAGGCGCCAAGGTGGGGGAGGAGGATAATCCGAGCCGCCACTTGAAGGCCGGGGTCAGACTGCTGGTTACATCGAGACAGTAATAACCACAATAATATTGATATGTAGAAGTATATGACGGGTTAAAGCCGGAATCGCACGAGGAGGAAGAACTCCAAAGATTCGTCCCGGCGCCCCGGCCTTCCCCGAAGAGTAGGAGCGTCTTCCAGTCGGAGGCGTTTTTTGACGTACCCGTCCCTGCGGTCCACGGCACCCAGGCGTCGGCCACCGTCACCGGACCGTCGACATAGTACTGGTGCGTGAGCGATGACGGTTCGGTCGCATGGGCAATCAGCTGCAGCCGTGACAGCAGGTTCGGCGGGATGAAACTCCAGGCCTCGGAACCGTCGCTGGTCTCGAAGGCGTGCAGTTGTCCGTCATTCGCGCCTGCGAGGATGACCCTCTGACCGTTACTGGAAGTACGGACGTGCGAAGGATTCGTCCGGTGCTGAACGAAGGCATTCGGGGTGGCGCTCGTGTCCCTCGCGTCGTCAAAGTACGCGGAGGGGGTCCCCACCGTGATCGGGGTCGAACGAAAGACATCCCCCAGTTTCCAGTTTTCCTGGTTGTAGGCGCTCTCGCCGCGGAAATAACCGACCACCGCATTGCGGTCGGCGTCCGTCGCGACCGCAAGATCCGCATTGGTCAGATTCGCCGTCGTGAAGTTGACTAACGCCCCCGCTTTGTAGGTTTTCATGTTCCGGTCGGCTGCCGCGGCATTCTGCAGAACCGTCCCCGCATCCCACAGTTCATTCCCCACGGTGCCGTCGACGTTGACACTGTACTTCTTCAGGTGTCCGAACCAGAAAGGGTCGCCCGAGATCGGCTGGAAGGAGCCCTCGTAGATGAAGTTCTCGTCCGCCGTCCGGCTGGACTGGATCGACGACTGAGAAAAGGAGTAGGTCGCCTCGCGTATGATGTTGATGGCTGCTTTCACGGCCGCAACCAGCTCATCCGCGTCGGCGGCGATATAGGCATACCCCGATAGATCCAGGTATCCGGGATCGTTTGAACTTGCCCGAAAATTGGTGGTCGAATTACCCGCTGTGCCGGGATACGGCCTGGTTGAGTCATAACAGACTGCTGTCGAAGCCGGACTCGTTCCGCAACTCGTCACACCTGTCGGATAGCAGGCGGCCGAAGACAGATTGCAGCAGGCGCTCGGGTTCGTGACGGCATCGCAGCCCGTCACAATATTATAGGCCGTTGTGCTGCCCAAATTAGGCGAGTTGGGGTTGTCCGACCCGCCGTAGTAGGCCATCCAGTTGAGCGTATTCCGCAGATAGGGAGGCATTGCCGTTCCGAAACCGATGACAAAAACCTTATAACCCGCATCGGCCAATGCCTTGGCCTTGGCCACCGATTCGCGTCGGTTTTGATATCGATCGTTATCGCATTCCGAACCGTCGCTGTTACAGCCGAATGTATCCGAGCCGTCACTAATCAGGATGACGAACTTCTGACGACAGTCTCTGGCGGCGTCTGCCGCCTTGTGGGCGTCGAGGTACAGCTTTGCCTCTTTCATTTGTGAAATCAATGGCGTTCCGCCTCTGGGGGATTCGGCGCTCACACTGGTGTTGATGCTGCTGTAGCTGGAGCCGATGGTCTTGATCAAACTGTTGCATCCGCTGGTGTAACTGTTCCCCGTGTCATCACCGCCGCAGTTGTAGAACCGCATATACCCGAGTCTGACCCCGAGGCCGGTTTCATCCGCGCTGTCGATCGTGCCGTTGTTGTTGTCGTCGAGGATGTTGAAGATGGATCGCTTTGCAATGTCAAGGCGGCTGCATCTTTTCGTGCAACCGCCGGACGTGCAGTGTGTGGAGCAGGCGGCCGTTGTACACGGCGTCGTGCACCCGGTCGTTGTGCATGCCACCGTGCATGTTCTCCTGCGCGCACTGTGGGGACTGGCACAAAATCCGTCTTGGCAGTCGCTCCAGGTTTCGCTGTAACGGCACTGATCCGTATCCGGCGTGTTGCATGAGGCGTGTGCGTAGTAGGTGGCAGCGCTGACCGCAGCGTTGCAAAATCCGTCGGTGCGCCCGCAACCGGCGCCCCGGCAATTTGCAGTATCCGGCGTGCTGCAGGAGGAGGCCGCATAAACCGTCGTGGCGCCCTTTGCACTTGAACAGAATCCGTTGGCGCAATTGGCGCCCACGCAATTGGTGGTGTCCGGAACGGTGCAGGAGGAGCTCGCATAAAAAGTAGTGCCGCTCTTCGAACTTGAGCAGAATCCGCCGCTGCAACCGGTGCCGCTGCAATTCGCGGCATCGGCATAGCAAGAGTCGGTCGACCCGTAAGGCAGGTCATCCCCTGCCGGGTTCCAGGCCATGCTTCCCGACAGATCCAGCGCAATCAGGGCGTCCGGGGCCACCGAGCTGGTGAAGAGGGCCGT
>CAYXNI010000244.1:0-4668 GCA_964466285.1 uncultured Planctomycetota bacterium
CGGACTCGAGGAGTGAACACGGGGCGTTCCGCCACGCGGCCACGTCGAGCCGGGCGAACGTGTCGTAATCGAGCTCCCCGGCCCTGTACCGTTCCCAGTAACGGACGCCATGCGATTGCCACGTCCCGACCTTGCCGTGCATGATCTCCCACACGGTCGGGTCATCGGTCAGACAGCCTTCCATGTCGAAGGCGGCGAGCTTGATGTCAGGTTCGGGCAAGGTGTGACCTCGGGTGTTTTCCTCTGAGCTGGCCGCAGGCGGCGGCGATGTCGCGTCCGCGGCGGTAGCGTTCCGTTACCGCCACCCCCCGCCCTTCCAGCGCGGTCTTGAACCGGCTCACTTCTTCCTGAGTCGGCCCGTGCAGCCCGCAATCGGGGACGCTGTTGAAGGAGATGACGTTGACGAGTGCATGGAGCCGTCGGGCGATTTCTGCGACAGCGCTGGCGGCGGCGGCGCCGGTGTTCACGCCGCCGACCAGCACATATTCAATCGACATGCGACGCCCGGTCGCATGAGCGTACGCCGCGCAGGCGTCGAGAACCTGGTCAAGCGGATAGCGGCGGTTGACGGGCATCAGTTCGCTGCGCTGCTCGTCAAAGGGCGAGTTAAGCGAGAGGGCGAGGTTGGGGTGGACTGCACACTGGCGGAGTTGGTCGATGCCTGCCGGTATTCCTGCGGTGGAGACCGTGACGCGGCGCGGGCTGAGGCCGAAGCGGCGCTTGTCGGCAAGCGCTTCCAGCGCCGGGATGACTGCCTCCGTGTTCAGCAGCGGCTCGCCCATGCCCATGAAGACGATGTTCCCGAGGCGGCCTGTCCTGCGCGCGAGAGCGACGACCTGGCCGAGGATCTCGCCTGTGCTGAGGCTGCGGCCGAACCCGCCGGCGCCCGTGGAGCAGAACCGGCAGCCCAGCGCGCATCCGGCCTGCGAGGAGATGCAGAACGTGAACCGGCCGCCATCGTCCATCCAGACGGTCTCGATTTCTTCGCCATCGCGGAGTTGAAAGAGGATTTTGCCAGTGGCCTCGTCGGCGGAGACGCGCCGGTCAATTTCTGTCAGCGGCACAAGCACGAAAGATTCTTCGAGGCGCCCGCGGAGCGGGGCGGGCAGGTCGGTCATAGCCGCGAAGGAACCGGCCCAGCGGCGGCAAGTCCATTCGAGAATCTGGCCGAGGCGGTATGCAGGTTCTCCGGTCGGTCGGAGCCATTCCGCCACGGCTTCGGGTGCGAGGTCGAGGATGCACGAGCGTTCCGTTGTCATACCCTGTCTTGAGGTACCCAATAGAGCCGTGGGGGCTGGGCTGCTACTCGTCACACTTGATTATATCCGATAGCCGGAGCGGCCGGAAGCGGCTTGAAGGCGTCTGGAAGCCAAGGGCGTCTAACATAACCCTGGTGGGGCAGGCATTCCTGCCTGCCCGACGGCGGACAGGAATGACCGCCCCACCGTTTTGTTACAGTTCGCAAGGTCAACGAAGGGTCTCGCGCCGGCCGGCCGGTTCTGATATAATGCCGCCAACTTGAACGGGACGGCCGCCAATCACGCAGTGTGCAGGGGCGGAGAGTTTTTGTGGCTCAGCAAAACAGCCAGTATTTTTATTTCTCGCATCTCCTCAGGATGCGGGTGCGGCATGAGGGCGATCCCCGCCCGTTCGGCCGGCTGGCCGACATCGGCGTGGTCAAGACGGCGCCGTATCCTGCCGCTGTGTCGCTGGAGTTCGAGACGCGCAAGGGCAACGTGATCTGGCCGTGGACGGCTGTCGTGGGCCTCGACCCGCCGCGGGAAATGGTTGTGAAGAACGAGGCCGGCCCGGCTCCCGCGGCGGAGTTCTGGCTGCGGCGAGACGTGCTGGACGATCAGGTGGTTGACTTCTCCGGTGCGAGGGTGCGGCGGGTGAATGACATACATCTGCTGTACGCGCAGGGTCAACTGGTGGTGGGGCACGCCGACGTGGGCACGCTGGGCATCCTGCGTAGGCTTGGGATGGAGAAGTTCGTCTCCGGGCTGCTGCGCTGGTTCTTCGACTACACGATCAAGGACAAGTTCGTGACATGGCGGAACCTGGAGGTGATTTCGCCCGGTCCGCTGCCCGGGGGAGTACGGATGTCGGGCGAGCCCAGCCGGCTGGATGAAATCCACCCGGCGGAACTGGCCGACATCATGGAGAGCCTCGGCACGAAGGAACGTCAGGCCCTGTTCAGCCGGCTCCCGCTCGAGACGGCCGCAGAGGCGCTGCAAGAGACGGACCCCGAGGTTCAGCGAACGCTCGTCTCTCGCGCGGAGCCAGCCAAGGCGGCGGACATTTTGGAAGAAATGGACGCAAAGGACGCAGCCGACGTGCTGCGCGACTTGTACGGGCCGGACGCGGAACAGATCATCAGCCGAATGGAGCAGGACGCGGCACACGACGTGAAGGCCATCCTTGCGCAGGAGGAGGAAACCGCGGGCGCCGTCATGACGACCGCCTGCATCGAGGCCCGGCCGGAACAGAAGGCCCAGGAGGTGTTCGAGCGGGTACGGTCGCTGGCGGACGAGGTTGAGGTCTTGAACACGATATATGTGCTGGATGAAAAGCGGCGCCTACGTGGCGTGTTGAGCCTGCGAGACCTTCTGAAAGCGCCGCCGGAGACCGCGCTCGAGTATATCATGACCACGCACGTCGTGACGCTCTCGCCCGAAACCGGCCTGACGAACGTGGCGGAGCTTTTCGCGAAGTACGGATTCCACAGCATTCCAGTGGTGGACAAGGATAACGCTTTCCTGGGTGCGGTGCGGTTCAAGAGCATTCGGGACCAATTGGCTCCCCTGCTAAGGAAACAGCACTAGAAGGACGGCCTATGACGCGTTGGCACCGCTGGAGAACGAGGCTGGCGTTGTTTGCCATGGTCGTGGGGCCGGGCATCATCACGGCGAACGTAGACAACGACGCCGGCGGCATTGCGACCTATTCGGTCGCCGGCGCCAGGTACGGGTATTCGCTCCTGTGGGTCCTGCCGCCCACCTGCATTCTCCTGGTGCTGGTGCAGGAGATGTGCAGCCGGATGGGGGTCGTTACGGGGAAAGGCCTTTCGGCCCTGATCCGCGAGCGGTTCGGGCTGCGCATCTCGTTCTATCTGATCGCGGCGCTCGTAGTGACGAACAGTGGAAACGCGATCGCCAATTTTGCCGGCGTGGCGGCGAGTTCGGAACTCCTGGGCATGTCCAAGTTCTTCGTCGTGCCGCTGGCCGGGTTCCTGCTTTGGCACGTCGTCATAAAGGGGACGTACCGGCTGGTCGAGCGCGTGTTTTTCGTGGCGTGCGCGTTCTACGTCACCTACATCATCTCGGGATTCCTGGCGGGCCCGTCCTGGGGCGAGGCCCTGCGCTCCAGCGTGGTCCCGCAAATGGAGTGGAAGGGCGATTACCTGTACATGGTCGTGGGAATCATCGGGACCACGATCGCACCATGGATGCAGTTCTACCAGCAGGCCGGTGTGGTCGAAAAGGGCATTCCGCTGAAGCACTACAAGTACTCGCGCCTGGATACGATCATCGGCGGTGTCATAGTGACCATCGTCTGTTACTTCATTGTGCTGGCGTGCGCGGCGACGTTGCACAACAGTCCCCAGAGCGAAATTCAGACGGCGGCGGACGCCGCAAGCGCGCTGCGTCCGATCGCGGGCGAGTACTGTTTCATGCTGTTCGCCATCGGCCTGTTCTCCGCGTCGATCTTCGGAGGCACCATCCTGCCCATTTCGACGGCGACCAGCGTCTGCGAGGCGATGGGATGGGAGAGCGGGGTGGAGAAGAAATTCACCGGAGCACCGCAGTATTACGCCATTTTCACCTTGGTCATCGTGGTCGGCACCGCGGCCGCGCTGATTGCGGCCGAGCGACACGTCATCATGATCATGCTCGCCTCGCAGGTAATCAACGGCGTCCTGTTGCCGGTGGTGGTGTTCTTCATGCTGCGGGTCGCCAGCGACCGCAGTATCATGGGCAATTACGCGAACGGCCGCGTCTTCAACGTCTTTGCCTGGCTGGGCACGGCGCTAGTCGCGCTGATGAGCCTGCTCATGGTCGTGCTGACCTTCGTGACGGGTTAGCTCGGCGCCGTCCTCGCGGACCGCCGGGCTAGACGCTCTCGCCGACAAGGTATCCCGCGGAAAACGCAGCCTGAAGGTTGTAGCCGCCGCAGAGGCCGTACAAGTCGAGGACCTCGCCAGCGAAGCAAAGGCCCGGGACAAGGCGGGATTCCATCCGGCGGGGATTGACCTCGGCCAATGACACGCCGCCGCCGGTGACCGTCGCCTCCTCGACCGGTCTCGGCCGGGCCACACGGACGCGCAGGTGCTTGAGACAGGTGATGATCGCCTTGCGTTCCTCCCTTGAACACTGGCCCATCTGTTTCGCGGGGAGGACGGTCCCCTGCTCCAGCAGGACGGACGCGGCGCGGCGCGGGAGCCATTCGGCCAACACGGTCTGAATCATCTGCCCGCCTCGCACCTCGGCAGCACGAAGCAGGCCGCGCTCGAGCTCGGGTTCGGTCTTCTGCGGCAGGAGGTCGAGTTCGAGGAGCACGTTCGTGCCGCGGTTCGCGGCTTCGACGGCGGCGCCGCTGACGTCCATCACGGCCGGCCCGGACACGCCGCAATGCGTCCAGACTGCGGAGCCTGAGGCGACGGCCAGG
>CAYXNI010000245.1:0-4633 GCA_964466285.1 uncultured Planctomycetota bacterium
TTCTCTGCCTGTCCGGCTGCGCCGGCCTGGCCGCTCCCGGCGCCGGGCGCAGCGTCCCGGCCGCCGAGCGGCTGTACGTCGTGGCCGTCAGCGCCAGGACGTATGCGGATTTCCCCGACTGGCGCGCCGTGGTTGATGCGCTCGCCGAGAAGCATCACGCCAAGGTCGTCCAGTACGACGGCGACGTCAGCAGCGCCCGGACACTGCTCACTGCCTGGATGCCCGACCTGGTCTGCTTCGTCGCGCGCCCGGAGGAGGCCGGCCGCGACTTCGTCGTCGCCGTTCACCGCATGATGCGGAAGCTCGACGACGACATCTACACCGACGCTATCTGGGGGATCCTGACGGGTTATGACGCCTCGGACGCGCTCCGCATCGCGAGGCGGAGGGAGCCGCTCATCGTGACCCGCGGCGCCTCCGGCGCCGGCCCGGGCCGAGTGAACCAGTTCCAGAGCGGCTTCGGCACATCAGAGACCATGCCCAAGAACTTCTGGATCAAGAAGCCCGACGGCCAGTGGGACGAGCAGAAGGTCGAGCCCGATCCCACCGAGTCACTCGTCCGCGGGTTCAACACCATGCGGCCGCAGTTCTTCGTCACGAGCGGCCACGCCAGCGAGCAGGACTGGCAGGTCGGCTACAACGTCGCGGCGGGGCAGTTCCGCAACAAGGACGGGCAGCTCTACGGCATCAACACGCAGGGCAAGACCTTCGCGCTCACCTCGCCCGAGCCGAAGGTCTACCTGGCCGCAGGCAACTGTCTGATCGGGCGGATCAATAAGCGCGACTGCATGGCCACCGCATGGATGCATACCGGCGGGGTCTACCAGATGTACGGTTACACGGCAGTCACCTGGTTCGGCCGCATGGGCTGGGGCGTGCTGGGCACGTTTATGGACGGCCGCCACAACCTCGCCGAGTCCTTTTACTGGGTCAATCAAAGCCTCATGCGCGACCTGCACGCCAACTATCCGCAGTTCGCCAAAATCGACTTCGAGACCTACGAGCAGGACAAGATCGGCTGGCTCGCCGACCGCCACCAGATCGTCAGGAAGAACAAGGACGGCCAATCGGAGTCCTGGAGCGATCCGATGGGCCTGCTGTGGGACCGCGACGTCGTCGCCTTCTACGGCGATCCCGGCTGGGACGCCCGCATGCCGAGACGCCCGCAGGACTGGACCCAGGAGTTCACGACCAGGGACGGCGTCACCACGTTCACGTTCACCCCCCTGGCCGACAAGGCCGGGCCCGGAGCCGTCGAAGTGTTCCTGCCGGAGCGCCTAACGGACATCGAGATCGTGAGCGGCCAGGGGTACAAGCCGGTCATCACCGACAACTTTCTGACCTTCGTCCTTCCGGCCGGCCGCAGGAAGGGCGTGCCCGTGCGCGTCAGCTTCCGCGGGAAGCCGATGGTCCGGCCGAACCGCGAGCTTATCGAGGAGGCGCGAAAGACAAGCGACACTCGAGCGCAGACGATCAAGGCCGCCGCGCTCCTGCCCGCCGAGTACCGGGGCGACGTCATCCAGGCCCTCGGCCGCGCGGGAGAGAACGCCAACGCCCTTATCGCCGCCATCCGCGCGGTACCCGAAAACCAGCGCGAGGGCATCGCGTTCCTCATCGCAAACATGCCCGACTGGGACCTCCACGGCCTCGACAAGGACCTCCTGGTCGAGAACGTCGCCTACGCCTACAAGGCCTGGCGTGAGTGCCAGTGGTCGAAGCAAGTCCCGAAGGAACTGTTCCTGAACGACGTGCTTCCGTATGCGAACCTCGACGAGCCCCGCGACAGGTGGCGAAAGCGGCTCTTTGACCAGTTCCGTGAGAAAGCATGGAAACAAAAGACCCCCGGCGAGGCGGCGAAGTTCCTGAACGCGAACATGTTTCCCGAACTCAAGGTCAGCTTCCACAGGAGCAAGCGCCCGAGGCCGAACATGAGCCCGCTCGAGACCATGGCCATCCACACCGCCTCGTGCACGGGCCTGTCGGTCCTGTTCGTCGACGCCTGCCGGGCCGTCGGCATCCCGGCGCGTGTCGCTGGCATTCCCATGTGGACGGACAAGAGCGGCAACCACACCTGGGCCGAGGTCTGGGACGGCCAGTGGTACAGCCTGGGCGCGGCCGAGCCCACCGGCTTCAACGGCGGCTGGTACATCAGACGAGCAGGCACCACCGATCCCAGCAAGCCGGAGCACTGCATCTACGCGGCGTCCTTCCGCAAGACCGGGACGCGCTTCATCGTCGCGTGGGATCCGAACAATGAGTGGATTCCGGCCGTCAACGTCACCGCGTTCTACCAGAACCTCGTCAAGAAGCCCGAGCCGAAACCGGACGCCAAACAGGATGGTGCGCCGAAAGGCGCGGAAAAGTAAGCCGCCGGGCAAGAAGGATTCGGCGGCAGTTCAGCGCCGCATCGTCCGCAAACGCCTTCGGCCCCCTCCCGCACCCGGGGTCGAAGCCCGAGTGGTCACTCTTGGCCGAATGAACGTGCCGAACTGAAATCACCACGGGTTGAAGGCCCTAGAGCACCTCAGTATGTTCTACAGGCCATGCGGGAACGGGGGACAATGGAGCCTAGTCCTCAACCAGTCTCGTGTACGGCTCGTTGCTCAAGTAATGCAACCCACTCACGGGCCAGAGAGGGCAAACGCTCCACCACCTCGCGGCCGAAGAGAACCTCGTCCACGTATCCCATGTGCAGCATGTCGATGAGTCTGCAAAGGTAGGACTTTCCGCATTCCCACCAAGTGTAGCGGGCATCTACCATCAGGTAGTGTTTGACATCGACATTTTCGTGTTCACGGAGTTCCTCGATCTCCATTCCATCAAGCAGAGACTCGTACACGCCGTCTGCCACGCGGCTGCCAAAAGTTGTCGTGTAGTAGTACTCCTTGATTTCCCATACGGCAATCGGGTTGAGTATCCCGGGAAATGCGCCGTCAACCCGCCTCGCCATGGTACGCAAGGGCGAGTCATCACGGGTCACCGTCGTCAGGCCTTTGGGATCGAAGTTGCACTGACGCCCGCCGGCATTGGCCTCAATGAGCATGTTCACAATGCCCGTCAGATAGGCCGGTGCTTTCTTCTTCCCGCGTTGTTTGTTCATCGGCAAGGGACACCTCGGCTTCAAGTCCCTCTTTAGCGTGATGAACAAGGCGCGCGCCGATCTGCCGTTCATCAGGCGAGGTTTCACGTAATCATTCAGCACCTGCGCTCGATACGCGAAGTAGGCCACAAGCAAAGTACCGAATTCCGTGGGGTTTCCGCTCGCCGCGACGACGCGGCTGGTGCAGAGCCCGCACCGCAGGAGGCCAGAAGCGATGTCCGCCAAGGACAAGACTCTGATTTGCCCCGTCCCTCTTGCCGTATACCCCGCAGCTTCACTGACTGTCCGGACATTCGCCCAGAAGTCCTTCGGCTGATTCAGAAAGCGCTGTTCCGGCTTCATCCGATCCTCTCCTTGAGACGCCGAGCAAACTCTTCAAATGGCGTTCCCAATGCGCGGCATATCTCCCACACCTCGACTACGTCCAGCCGCCTCTCTCCTGACTCGTACTTGCTGACATAGGACTGCGGTCGTCCCAGGCGGTTGGCCAGGCCCACCTGAGAGAACCCCTTCTCTCTCCTGATCTCGCGAAGAAGTTCTTGCAACTTCTCGTGTTCGCGGCTAAAAGGGTTGTTTGTCATTGGCAGAAATGATACCAAGACTTGACATATATCCCAAATTGGGATATGCTTTATGCGGTTGATTCCCGTTTCGAGTTGACCGGCGAGTTCCCAAATGCAAAGACTTCTTTTCCGCTCATCGCCAACGCGCTTCATTACACCCTTCAGAACGCAACTGCTCAAGTGGGTTGGTAACAAGCAACGGTTCGCCTACGAAATCGCGTCATACTTTCCATCCCAGTTTGGGGTGTACTTCGAGCCATTTCTCGGATCTGGAGCTGTGCTGGCCACGCTCGCTCCAACAAAGGCCATAGGTTCCGACTCCTTCCGTCCACTCATTGATATCTGGAAGGCCCTGAAAAACTCTCCTGAGACGCTGATCGCTTGGTACGCTGAAAGACGGGATGCCTTCATGTCCGGGAACACCAAACAGGAGTACCAACGTATCAGAGCCAGCTACAATGCGAATCCGAACGGTGCTGACCTGCTGTTCCTCTGTCGCTCCTGCTACGGTGGCGTCGTTCGATTTCGGCAGGGTGATGGTCACATGTCTACGCCCTGTGGTGTTCACACCCCCATAACAACACGTGCTTTTGCCGTAAGGGCCCGAGAATGGCATCGCAGGACACTGGGCGCTGATTTCCTGCTTACGGACTACGAAAAAGCCATGGATATGGCTGAACCCGGTGATCTGATCTACTGCGATCCCCCATATGCTCATAGTCAGTCCATTTTATATGGCGCTCAGTCCTTCGGCCTGGCGCGGCTGTTGAAGGTGATCGCTCGCTGCAAATCACGGGGCGTTTACGTTGCTCTCAGCATCGACGGTACAAAGCGTTCAGGCGCGAGCGTCTTGCCTCTTACCATCCCCGACGGGGTGTTTGAGCGCGAAGTATTTGTCAACTGCGGCCGTTCTATGTTGAAACGCTTTCAGATGCACGGACAATCGCTTCGCGGGGAGGAGGTGTCGGAC
>CAYXNI010000246.1:0-4620 GCA_964466285.1 uncultured Planctomycetota bacterium
ACATCAGCGCGAATCTTGACACGCCTCCGCACAGCCGCTATATTGCCCATCGCAAGCTATCGGCGTCCGGAGACCAGAGGCGTGAACATCAGATCGGGCACGTTCATCCTCGTCACGATCACTGTGCTCGCCTCCTTCTGTGCCGGCTGTGGGCGCGGGAAGCAGCCGGTGAACGTGGTCGGATCCACGTCGATCCAGCCCTTCGCCGCAGAACTCGCCCAGCGCTTCGAACAGGCGCACCCGGGCATTCGCGTGCAGGTCCAAGGCGGGGGCTCGACGGCTGGCATCCAAGCGCTTGCCAATCACATCGCCGACATCGGCACGTGCTCCCGCAATCTCAGCCCCGAAGAAGCCAAATCGTTCACCCCCATTCTCATCGCCCGCGACGGCCTCGCCATCGTCGTCCATCCCTCGAACACAACCGCCAACCTGACCCTCGACCAGGCCCGCCAGCTCTTCTCCGGCGAGATCACCAATTGGCGGCTATTGGGCGGCCCCGACAGAAAGGTGACCCTCATCACACGGGAGGAAGGGTCGGGCACGCGCGAGGCGTTCATGCACCTCGTCATGGGCAAAGGCGGCCGCTTCGATCGGCGGGCGCTCGTCCAACAGTCCAACGGCTCAGTCCGCGAACTCGTCAGCACCAATCCCGACGCGGTGGGCTACATGTCGCTCGGCATGGCCGCGGAAGACACCGACGTGAAACCCTTGAAGATCGGAAATGTGGTCCCTACTGCCGAGGCCGTGAAGGACGGCACCTATCCTCTTGCCCGCCCGTTCCTCTTCGTCGTCAAGGGCGCATTGCGGCCCAGGCCCCACGAGTTCATCAAGTTCGTCCTGTCACCAGAAGGTCAAGACCTTCTCGGAGAACTGGGGCTGGTCGAACTCTCACCATCGGAAGCACAACAGATCCTCCAACAACTGCCAGCGACGGGGGCGAAGTGAAACGCGAGAAAGCCATCAGCGTCATCCTGTTCCTCATGGCCCTGTCCGCCATTTCCGGCCTCGCGCTGATCACCATCTTCATCTTCAAAGAAGGCCTTCCCCTCATCCTCCACGTCGGCTTCACCGACTTCTTCCTGTCCAGCGACTGGTCGCCCAAGACTGACGGCACGTTCGGCATCCTGGCCATGATTGTCGGCTCGCTCATGGCCACCGCGGGCGCCATGATCATCGCCGTGGTCTTCGGCCTTGGGTGCGCGATTGTCCTTACGCAGTTCTGCCCGCGCAGGCTCGTCTCGATACTGAAACCCGGCATCGAACTCCTCGCCGGCATCCCGTCGGTCGTCTACGGTTTCATGGGCGTCATCACCCTCGCACCCTTCATCAGAACCTCCCTCGGCGGAACCGGCTTCTCGGTCCTCACCGTCTCCATCGTCCTGGGCATCATGGTACTCCCGACCGTCACCAGCATCTCCGTCGACGCGATACTCGCCGTGCCCCGCGCCTACTGGGAAGGCTCCATCGCCCTCGGGGCCACCAAGTGGCAGACCACCCACATGGTAATGTTGCGGGCCGCCCGGTCCGGCATCGTCGCCGCCATGATCCTCGGAATGGGCCGCGCCATCGGCGAGACAATGGCGGTCATCATGGTCGCCGGCAACGCGCTCATCATCCCCACCAGCCCACTCGACCCCGTCCGCACCCTCACCAGCAACATCGCCCTTGAGATGAGCTACGCGGAGGGCCAGCACCGCCAGGCGCTCTTCGCCACCGGTGTCACACTCTTCGTCATCATCATGGTACTGAACACCGTCGCCCTCGTCGTCTCACGCAGGCGCGCCGCCCGCGGAGGCAGGGCGTGGCGAGTCGAACAAGCCGCCAGGGCAAGAGCATGAGAATCGCTCCCGCCACTACACAGCGTTTCGTCGTCTTCATCCTCTGGACCATCGCCGCCATCACCATCGGCGTCCTCCTCTTCATCATCAGCTTCATCCTGGTCCACGGGGTTCCACACATCACATGGGAGTTCCTCACCCAGTCCCCCCGCTCGATGGGCCGTGAAGGCGGCGTCTTCCCGATGATCGTCGGCACACTCTTCGTGACCAGCCTCGCCGTCCTCATCGCCGCACCCATCGGCGTCGCCACCGCCATCTACCTCACCGAGTACACCCGCGAGGGCCGAGTCACCGCGATCATCCGCTTCGGCGCCGACTGCCTCGCCGGCATCCCATCCATCATCTTCGGCCTCTTCGGATTCGTCTTCTTTGTCATTACGCTTGGCATGGGATACTCCGTCCTCGCCGGCTCCCTCACACTAACCCTCATGGTCCTCCCCACCATCATCCGGACCACCGAAGAGGCCATCCGCGCCGTGCCCCAAGCCTACCGGGACGTCAGCTACGGCCTCGGAAGCAGCAAGTGGCAGATGGTCACCAGAGTCGTTCTCCGCTGCGCCTTGCCCGGCATCGGCACGGGCATCGTCCTGTCCATCGGCCGAAGCGTCAGCGAGACCGCCGCGCTCCTGCTCACCGCAGGCTCCGCCTCCGTCACACCGGCCTCGCTCTTCGACCAGGCGCCCACCATGGCCGTTCATTTCTTCCTCCTTGCCACCGAGGGCGGCAGAGCCGCCATGCCTAACGCATACGCCGCCGCCTCACTGCTTGTCCTGGCCATCCTCGTCATCAACCTCGTCGCATACTGGCTCATGCAACGATTCGTCGCCCGGAGCATGTGATGACCATGAGTAGCGAAACATACAAGTCCGTCTGCGGAACACCCGCCCCCGCCCCGCACGTCGTCCCCAAAATTGTCGTCCAAAAATTCAGCGCCTTCTTCGCCGGTCTCCCAGCCCTCAAGGACGTCGGCCCCGACATATACCCGCAGGAACGGCTCGCCGTCATCGGCCCCGCACGCAGCGGCAAAACCACGTTCCTCCGCAGCCTCAACCGCCTCAACGACCTGCAGCCGCAGTTCACCCATTCGGGCCGCATCCTCATCGACGGCAAGGACATCTACGACGAAGACCTCGACGTCCCCTCGCTCCGCCGCCGCGTCGGCATGGTCTACGCCGTCCCGAGTCCCCTCCCGTGGTCCATCTACGACAACCTCGCCTACGGCCCCCGCCTGATGGGCATCAGGAACCGCGGCCGCCTCGACCAGCTCGTTCACCAAAGCCTCAGCAACGCCTTCCTCTGGGACGAGGTCAAAGACCGCCTCAAGGAACCGGCCCAAAACCTCTCCGGCGGCCAGCAGCAGCGCCTGTGCCTCGCCCGCGTCCTCGCCCTCGAACCCGAAGTCCTCATCCTCGACGAGCCCTGCTCCGGTCTCGATCCCATCTCCACCGCCAAGATCGAAGACGCCATGGCCGAACTCAAGTCACGCTACACCATCATCCTGGTGACCAACAATACCAAGCAGGCTGCTCGCGCCTCGGACCGGACCGCTTTCTTCCTCATGGCCGAACTCATCGAAGTTGGGCCGACCTCACGAGTCTTCACGAACCCGATCGACCCACGCACCAACGACTACATCACCGGACACTTCGGTTAAGGACCGCCCGTGGAATACAAGCTCGAGACCGCCGACCTGAACCTGCACTACGGAAAGTTCCACGCCCTCAAGAACGTCAGCATCTCCATCCGCCCGAGCGCCATCACCGCCATCATCGGCCCGTCCGGCTGCGGCAAATCCACCCTCCTCCGCTGCTTCAACCGCATGAACGAACTCATCGAAGGCGTCCAGACGACCGGAAAAGTCCTCCTCGACGGCCTGGACATCCACCGGCCCGGCGCAAGCCTCACCCAGCTCCGCCGCCGCGTCGGCATGGTCTTCCAGCGGCCCAACCCCTTCCCGTTGTCCATCTTCGACAATGTCATCTACGGCCAGCGCATCCATCGCTCCGCGCCAAAGGCCGAACTCGAAAACATCGTCGAGTCGAGCCTCCGCGCCACCCACCTCTGGGACGACCTCAAAGAGAGGCTCGATGCCTCCGCCCTCGTTCTCGCCCCCGAGCAGCAGCAGCGCCTCTGCATCTCACGCCTCGTGGCTCTCGAACCCGAGGTTCTCCTCATGGACGAGCCCTGCTCGGCGCTCGACCCCATCGCCACGCAGCACATCGAGGAACTCCTCCGCCTCCTCGCCGAAAAATACACCATCGTCATCGTCACCCACAACATGCAACAGGCCGCCCGGGTCTCCGGCGAGGCCGCCTTCATGCTGCTCGGCGACCTCATCGAGTTCGGACCCACAGACCGCATCTTCAAGAGTCCCCAGGACAAGCGTACCGAGGATTACGTCACCGGCCGATACGGCTGACCAGAACCGCCAAGGAGGCACATATGGACGCTCGCAAGACACAGTTTGACAAGGAACTCAACAGCCTCAAAGAGAAGCTCCTCTTGATGGCCAGCACCGCCGAGGCCATGATCGACCAGGTCATCAGGGAACTCCTCGACCGCGACGAACAGTTCGCCGCCACCCTCCCCCAGCAGGAGGAAGACCTCAACCGTCTCCAGATCGACATCGATGAATACGCCCTCACACTCCTCGCCACACGCCAGCCCGTCGCCACCGACCTCCGCTTCATCGTCGTCGCCTCCAAAATCAACAGCGAACTCGAACGCATCGGCGACCTCGTAATCAACATCACCGAAAACGTCCACACCCTCGTCCGGCAGC
>CAYXNI010000247.1:0-4610 GCA_964466285.1 uncultured Planctomycetota bacterium
GGCGGTCTGCCCCGCGACCCGGTCGGCAAGACCGAGCTCGAAGCCGCCGCCACACCCAACCTCGACGCACTCGCCGCCGAATCCGTCTGCGGGCTCCACAACCCCTGCGCACCAGGCATCACCCCGGGCAGCGGCCCCGCACACCTCGGCCTCTTCGGATACGACCCCTTCCAGTACAACATCGGCCGCGGCGTCCTCGAAGCGCTTGGCATCGACTTCCAGCTGAAGCACGGCGACCTTGCCATCCGAATCAACTTCTGCACCGTCGACAAGAACGGAACCGTCACCGACCGCCGCGCCGGGCGCATCCCCACCGAAACCTGCACCGAACTCTGCGCGAAACTCCGCCGCATCAAGCTCAAAGGCGTTACGCTCTTCGTCGAGCCCGTCAAAGAACACCGCGCCGCCGCCGTCCTGCGCGGCCCTGCACTACACGGCGGACTCAACGACTCCGACCCCCAGGTCACCGGCCACAAGCCCCTCGAAATCAAGCCGACGAGCCCCAAGAACAGGAAAGCCGCCGCGGTCTGCAACGAGTTCATCGCCAAGGCCGCCGACATCCTGAAGAATGACCATCCGGCCAACATGGTCCTCCTCCGCGGCATCGACCGCTTCGAAGCGCTCCCCAATTTCACCGGCGTCTTCGGCCCCAATGCCGCCGCCATCGCCACCTACCCCATGTACCGCGGCCTCGCACGCCTCGTCGGCATGACCGTCCTCCAGACCGGCGACACCCCCGAAAGCGAAATCCAAACCCTCAAACAGAACTTCAACAACTTCGACTTCTTCTACCTTCACTTCAAGAAGACCGACAGCTACGGCGAAGACGGCAACTTCGACGAAAAGGTCCACGCCATCGAGAGAATCGACAAGCTCCTCCCCGCCATCCGTTCCATCGGCTTCGACGTCATCGCCGTCAGCGGCGACCACTCTACCCCAGCCGTCCTCAAGAGCCACAGCTGGCACCCGGTACCGACACTTCTCTGGAGCAAGGTCTGCCGGCCCGACGACGTCACCACGTTCGGCGAGCGAGCCTGCAACCGCGGCGGACTCGGTGTCTTTCCCGCACTCGACCTGATCCCCATGATGCTCGCCAATGCTCAGCGGCTCGACAAGTACGGAGCCTGACCCGTTCAGCGCGCGTGGAAACAGACCATGCCCTGAGCCGCTCGGCCGCGCATATTCCGTTCATCCTGTCACGAGAATTCCGTGTTGGGCGCGTCTCACGCCCCCGCGAACAGAGCCGTCCCCACGCGCACCATCGTCGCCCCCTCTTCGATCGCCACCTCGAAATCCTGCGTCATCCCCATCGAAAGATGCCTCATCTCCACCCTCGGCATCCCCAGCGTCTTGACCTGCGCCGCCAGCTGCCGCAGCCGCGCGAACACCGGCCGCACGATTTCAGGATTATCCACCAGCGGCGCCATCGTCATCAGCCCATCGATCCGAAGCGACAGACATTCCGTCATCTTCCGAATCTCATCGATCGCCTCCACGGCCGCCACACCGGTCTTCGTCTCCTCGCCGGTCACGCTCACCTGCACCAGCACAGAGACCGTCCGCTCCCCGTCAGCCACCGCCCTCCGGTCCAGTGCCTCCGCCAAGTGCACGCTGTCCACCGAGTGAATCAGGTCGAACACACGCAACGCCTCCTTCGCCTTGTTCGTCTGAAGGTGCCCGATCATGTGCCACCGCAACGGCAGGTCCGGCAGAGCCTCCCGCTTCCGCTCCGCCTCCTGCACGCGGTTCTCCCCGATATCCGTCACCCCCAGGTCCGCCAGCGCCCGCACCGCGTCCGCGTCAACGGTCTTGGTGACCGCCACCAGCCGCACCTCGGCCGGATCGCGCCCCGCCCGCTCGCACGCGGCGCGCATACGGCGGCGCACGTCGTTCAGATTCTGCTCCAGCCGCCTCGGGTTCATATCCGCCCGCTCACCACGCCCCGAACACACACGTCACTGGTCACTGCTTACGCTCACTGCCCGCCGCACCGCCTTCCCCCTTGGACATTGGTACTTGGCTATTCCTTGGTCATTATGACTTGGTCATTGGGCATTCACCTGGTCTGCTCTCCCGTCTCGCTGCCGGGCAGCCGGGCGACTGCGACGAGCTTCTGCCCCTCCTTTGGCGTGATGAGCTTCACCCCCTGCGTGTTCCGGCCGATGACGCTCACGTCCGACACCCTGGTCCGAACCATCATCCCGCCCGACGTCATCATCATGATCTCGTCCGTTTCCTCCACCCCGAGCACCGCGACCACCTTGCCGTTCCGCTCGGTCGTCTTGATGTTTACCACGCCCAGGCCGCCCCGCTTCTGTGGCGAATAGTCGGCGAACGTCGTTCGCTTCCCGAACCCGTTCTCGCACGCCGTAAGCAGGGCCATCGCTCCCGCCTTCTCCGCCGGAATGTGAATCAGGCCCACCACGGCGTCGCCCTTGCGCAGCTTCATCCCCTTGACACCGTGCGTCGCGCGGCCCATCGGCCGCACGTCCGTCTCCTTGAAGCGGATGGACTTCCCGTCGCGCGTGCAAAGCATCACCTCGTCCGAACCGCCCGTCATCCGCACCCCGATCAGCTTGTCGCCCTCGTCCAGGTTGATCGCGATGATCCCGCCGCGCTGCGGCCGGCTGTAGGCGCTCAGCGCCGTCTTCTTCACCGTCCCCTGCTCGGTCGCCATCATCAGGTTCCGCTCGTCGAAACTCCGAACCGGAATCATCGACGTGACCGATGCGCCCGCGGGAATGTCCAGCAGGTTCGCAATCGAGCGGCCCTGCGACGTCCGGCTCTGCATCGGCACGTCATACACCTTCAGCCATTGCACCTTCCCATCGGTGGTGAAGAACAGAATGTAATCGTGCGTCGACGCCGTGAACAAATCCTCGATGAAGTCCCCCTCCTTCATGCTTGCGCCCATCACCCCCACCCCGCCCCGCGCCTGCGTCCTGTAGTCGCCCAGGTTCATCCGCTTGATGTACCCGTCGTGGCTTACGGTCACCGCGACGTTCTGCTCCACGATCAGGTCTTCCACCTCGATCTCGGTCACGTCGTCGGCGATCTCCGTCCGCCGCGCGTCCCCGTACTTCTTCTTCAGGTCGAGGAGCTCATCCTTGATGATCGACAGCACCCGCTGATCCGACTCCAGGATCGCGTTGTACCCGTTTATCTCCTCGATCAGCCGCCGGTACTCCTCGTCGATCTTCCCGCGCTCCAGGTTCGTCAGCCGCTGCAGCCGCATGTCCAGGATCGCCTGCGCCTGCACCCGCGTCAGCCCGAACTTCTCCATCAGCCCGGTCCGGGCCGAATCCACGTCCGCCGAGTCCCTGATCAGCTTGATCACCGCGTCGATGTGATTCAGCGCAATCTTCAGCCCTTCGAGAATGTGCGCCCGCGCCTCCGCCTTCTTCAGCAGAAACTCCGTCCGCCGCCGGATCACCGTCACGCGGTGATCCCGGTACGCCCGAAGCAGGTCCAGCAGCGTCAGCGTCTGCGGCCGGTCGTTGTACAGCGCGATCAGCATAATGCTGAACGTCGACTGCAGAGGCGTGTGCTTGTACAACTGGTTCAGCACCACGTTCTCGTCCTCGCCACGCTTCAGTTGAATCACCAGGCGCTGGCCCGTCCGGTCGCTCTCGTCCCGGATATCCGCCACGCCCGGAATCTTCCCCGAGCCCACCGCCGCCGCGATCTTCTCCTTGATGCTCGTCCGCGTGAACTGATACGGGATCTCGGTGATCACGATGTTCTTCCGGTCCGAGCTCCGGCCCTCCACAAACGCCTTCGCGCGCACGACCACGTTCCCGCGCCCGGTCGCATACGCCTTGCGGATCGAGCCCCGCCCGCAGATCGTCGCCCCCGTCGGAAAATCCGGCCCCTTGATGTGCTCCATCACCCCGGCAAGCTCGATGTGCGGATCCTCGATCAGCGCCACCAGCGCGTCAACCACCTCACCCAGATTGTGCGGCGGAATGCTCGTCGCCATCCCCACCGCGATCCCCGACGACCCATTGCACAGCAGGTTCGGAAACTTCGCCGGCAGCACCACCGGCTCCGTCCGCGTCTCCTCGTAGTTCTGGACGAAGTCCACCGTATCCTTCTCGATGTCCGCCATGAGCTCCATCGTTGGATAATCCATCCGCGCCTCGGTGTACCGCTCCGCCGCAGGCGGATCACCGTCCAGCGACCCGAAGTTCCCCTGCCCGTTAATCAGCGGATACCGGCAGCTGAAATTCTGCGCCATTCGCACCAGCGTCCCGTACACCGCCTGGTTCCCGTGCGGGTGATAATTCCCGCAGGTATCGCCGACGATCTTCGCACACTTCCGGTGCTTCGACCGCGGCCCCAACTCCAGATCATTCAGCGCCACCAGAATCCGCCGCTGCGATGGCTTCAGGCCATCCTCCACACGCGGCAGCGCACGCGAAATCAGCGTGCTCATCGCATAGCGCAGATACGAACTCTTCAACTCCTCATCGATCCGAACGTCCCGAATCTGTTCCCCGGCAGGTGTCTCTGACATATTCATAACATCCAGCAGTTAAAGGTAGTTATCGACAATTTCAACTGCCCGTTATTATACCATGATTCGCCCTTCGCCTCAACGACAATCCGCC
>CAYXNI010000248.1:0-4537 GCA_964466285.1 uncultured Planctomycetota bacterium
GGCCCAGAGCGAGATCGTGGCGATGCGTGCGGCGGGGATCTCCTTCACGCGGCTGTCGAACAGGAACACCTTGTGGAGCAGGGGGCCGCTTCCGCCCGCGAGCCAGGGAGCGGCGATCTCGCACGCCGCCCGCAACCGGGCCTTGCCGTCGCTGGTGCCGTCCGTCACGCTCATGCTCTTCGACTTGTCGATCATCCAGACGACGGCGGGCTTGTCCTCTTCGGGATGCACGATCGTGAGCATGCCGGGATTCAGCGCCAGCAGGACGAGCGAGGCGAGGAACAGCCCCCGCAGTGCGAGCAGGCCAAGCCGCTCACGCCAGGTGACGCTCGGCGGGACCTTGAGCGTGAGGTAGACGAGCACCGCGGCCGCCCCCACGGCAAGGAGCGTGATGTACCCGGCCGGGATCAGCGGCTGAAAGTTGAGTGTTGCGATCGTCACGCTCATGTTTCCTTGACCTTCCACAGCGCAAGGAGGAGGGACTCGGCGGCGAATAGTACGGCCGCGGCCGCGAGGAGGCCGGGCCAGAGCGACAGGCCCTTGTGGACGGCCCGGATCGACTCCTCGCCGAGCACGAGCGCGGCGGCCGAGCCGGTCCGCTGGAGGTCGGCCCGTTCGAGGCAGCGGAGGTCACTTTCGACCTCGGGCACGTTCGCGGCGACGAGGTGGATGAGGCCCGTCTTGTCCAGGATGCGGTAGATGCCCGGCTCCGCCGCCTTGTGCAGGACGACGTTGAGCCTGTCATTCTCTATCAGGACCATGGCGCTGTCCTGCGGGAGCTTGCGCGCGCCGGCGTCGCCTTTCAGGCGGCCGCCCTGCGGCCCGGCGTCTCGCGGCCCTGCGTCTCGCGGGCCTTCGCTGCGCGCCAGCTCGACCCGGACCGATGAGACTTCGGTGTCGACGGGGAGGGGCAGGGAAAGGCCGCTGCCAGTGACGACCGACGGCGGGCTCTTCTGCGTGCGGTTCTGCCGGATCAGCTCCTGCACGAGGGGCAGGAACGTGTTGCCGCCCGCGAACTGGGTGACCTCGAGGCCGAGCGGGATGTTCCAGAGGAAGCACCTCTGCTTCATCAGGTCGACGCTCGCCAGCGCGAGTGTGCCGTCGCTGTAGGCGAGGATCGTGTGGGCGCCCTTGCCGTTGATTGCGTATGCGCCGCGGAAGGTGGAGGCGGTCAGGTCGCCCGAGCGGCCCTCGTCGAACGCCTCGACCAGCGGGCTCTTCGGATCGGCGATCTGAAGCGAGAGCGGCTTGCGCGGGTCGGCCGTCTTCCACTCGCCGACCGAGACGGCGGCCCCGCCCTGCAAGAAGAGCGAGCTATCGACCGACCGGGCCTTCTGCGGGGAGGCGGGGAGCATCCAGACGAACGTGGCGTCGGAGTTGGCGATGGCGCGGGCGAGCCGCGCGGGGGTGAGGCCCGCCTGGCCGCGCCCGTCCCAGCCGTAGAGGAAGACGACGTCAAGCTCCTTCCGGCCCGCGCCCTCGAGCAGCTCGGGCGCGTTGGCCGGGAGGTCGGTCACCTGGACGATGCCTTTCTCGGAGGAACTGGCCGAGATGGCCTCGCGCAAGTACTTGAGGCCCTCGTCTGCGGCGAACGCGCACAGCCCCACGCCGATCGCCGGACTGACCGTGACGACCGCGTAGTGCGTGTTGTCCGCCGACAGGCTGTCCTCGGGGATCGACACTTTCACGGGGAAGGTGCCGTGGTCCTTCATCACGCAGTCGAACGAGACGCTGCCCTGGCTGTAGGGCGCGAGGGAGATCTTCTCCTCGCGGACGATCGAAGTGAGCTCGAGCAGGGCCGTCTGCTCGACAGGGCTGGGGCCCATGTTGGACACCTGGGCCGTCACCCGGAAGGACTCGCCGGCGGCGGGCGAGGACGGGGTGACCTGCACCTTCGAGACGCTCAGGTTCGGTGTCTCGCGCCGGCCGGCCACGATGCTGAGCACCTGAATTTCGGGCGGGAGGCGGTCGAGTTTCACCGTCTTCCAGTTCGTGACCTGGAAGTCCGAGATGATGTATATGCGGCCGCCCCGGGCGGGCCCGCCGTCCTGCGATCCGATCAGCCCGGCCGCTTTGTCGAGCGCCTGCTGTGGGGCGGCGAGCTCGCAGCTCACCGCCTTGCTCTCGATCTCGCGGCGGAGGAGCTCGACGTTGTCGGTCAGCGTGTCGACCGGGGTCTCGCATCCGGAGGCCATCCAGACGACGTTCGCTTGCGCCGTCTGCGGCAGGAGGTCGAGGACTTGGAGCGCGGCCGCCTGGGCCGAGCCGAACCGGGTCAGGCCGCCCTCGTTGCACTGCATGGAGAGCGAGCGGTCGATGACGAGCACCACGCGGCTCATGTCCGAGCCGGCGGCGTCCATCTGGGTGTGGAGAACCGGCCGGGTGAAGAGCAACACGAGCGCCAGGATGAGGAGCGTGCGCAGGATGAGCAGGAGGATGTCGCGCGGGCGGCGCATTTTCTGGCTGTGGCGGACGACCGGGACGATGTAGTTGAGGGACGAGACCGGGACGCGGCGCGGACGACGCCGCGCGAACAGGTGGATGAGGAGCGGGAGCGCTCCCAGCGCCAGGAACGGCAAGAACCAGGGATTGACGAACGAAAGCGGCATAGCTGCGTCAGCCTTGCAGAGCCCCGCACAAGTGACCGAAACCAACGGAACCGGGACAGGGGTCCTTCGCTTCGCTCAGGCTGCCATCGCCGGGCGCAGGATTCCATCCTGTCGTCCTGAGTGAAGCGAATAACCTCTGTTTCATGTCTGCCACGCCGCGCTCACGAGCTCGTCGTGCTTCTTACCGTCCGCCGGCCGGGCGGCCCCACGACATTCGGTTGCCTCCCATCCAGGTGCCGCCTCGCCGGCCGCGCTTGGCTGTGAACTCGTCGAACAGGTTGAAGTAATGCGTCTGCGTGCTGGCGAAGGTGTAGGCGATGCGCTTCCGGATGGACAGGGCTCTGGCGTTCAGCCGTGCCTGTTCCACGGCGCGGGTGTAGCTTTTGAGGATGGCGTCGCTGTCGGTGTTGAGGCGTTGTCCGGTCTCCATGTCCTCGAACTGGACGTATCCGCGTGGCGGCAGGCTGAGCTCGTCCGGGTGGAGGACGTGGAAGATCATTACCTCGAAGCCGCGGTGCAGGTAGGGGTTGAGGGCGGTGAAGAACGTGCCGAGGTTGTCGAGCAGGTCGGAGATGACGATCAGGATGCCGCGTTTCTTGAGCATCGGGCTTGCCCGGAGGAGGACCTCGGCGAGGTTGGTCCGGGCGCGGGGCCGGTTGCGCTCGAGGCAGTTCAGGATGTTCGTCAGGTGGCGGTGCGTGCTGCCTGGGGGGAAGTGCTCGCGGATCGCGTCGTCGCTGATGGTGAGCGAGACGAGGTCGCCTTGCCTGATAATGAGGTAGGAAAGTGCGGCGGCGAAGAAGGAGCAGTACTCGATCTTCTGGAACGGCTGCCCGTATCCCATCGAGGCGCTCGAGTCCAGGAAAACGTAGCACACCATGTCGGTGTACTGCTCGAACAGGCGGACGAAATACTTGTCGGATCGGGCGAAGACCTTCCAGTCGACCGAGCGGATGTCGTCGCCGTGTGAGTATTCGCGGTAGTCGAAGAAGTCGGCGGACTGGCCCTTGTGGGCGGAGCGGTGCATTCCGGCGAAGTAGCCCTCGACCATCATGCGTGGGGCGAACTCATAGCTCTTGAGCTTGAGCACGTCCTCTGGCTTGAGGAATCGGCACGCGGTCTTGAACTCCGGCATGGCCGGTCCTCCGATGGGCTACTCTTTGTACGAAGGCTCCGGCACGTCCTGGAGCAGCTTGACGACGACGTCCTCGACCGTGATTCCCTCACCGGTGGCGTTGTAGTTGGGGATGATGCGGTGGCGGAGGACTTCGGGTGCGACGCGGCGGACCTCGTCGCACGACGCGGCGGGGCGCTTGCGGAGCAGGGCGAGCGCCTTCGCCGCGAGGATGAGGTTCATCGACGCCCTCGGGCCCGCTCCCCACTCGACGAACTTCTTCACGTGGTCCGTCGCCTTTTCGTCATGCGGTCGGCTCGACCGCGCGAGCGACAGGGCGTAGTTGATGACGTGCGGGGGCGTCGGGACGTCGAGCACGATCTGCTGGAGCCCCAGGATGTCCTCGGCGCTGAAGACCGGCCTGAGGTCGGCCGTCCGCCGCCGCGTGTTCCGCACCACCACCTCGTATTCCTCGTCGTACGAGGGGTAGTCGATGAGGAGGCAGAAGAAGAAGCGGTCGAGCTGTGCCTCGGGCAGGGGGTAGGTGCCCTCGTGCTCGATGGGGTTCTGGGTGGCGAAGACGAGGAAGGGCGGCTCGAGGCGCATCGTCCGGCCGCCGGCGGTGACGGCGAGCTCCTGCATGGCCTCGAGCAGCGCGGACTGCGTCTTCGGGGGCGTGCGGTTGATTTCGTCGGCGAGGACGAAGTTGGCGAAGACCGGGCCGCGCTCGAACTGGAAGCTGCGCCGGCCCATCTCGCCATCCTGCTGGAGGATGTCGGCGCCGATGATGTCGGTGGGCATGAGGTCGGGGGTG
>CAYXNI010000249.1:0-4531 GCA_964466285.1 uncultured Planctomycetota bacterium
TCGTGAAAGTCGAAACGGGGCTCGCGTTCTCCGCCGGGTACATCTCCGTGGCCGACATCGGGCTCATCCCGATGATGCTTGTGCTGGGGTTGGTGGCCGGCCTGGGCCCGGCCGTGCAAGCCTACAGGCTTGGTGTCTTGAAGAATCTTACACCCATTTCGTAAGGAGACTGTCCGATGAAAAATCTGGTTTGCAGTTCGATCCTTGGGCTCTGTGTCTGCCTAGCCGCGAGCGTGGCGTTGTCCGGTTGCGGCAAGAACCACGAACATGCAAAAGGGGGTGAAGAACACGCCCACGAAGCGGTCCACGGCGGTTGCCTGAACGTGATCGACGAATGCGAGGAGGGCCACGCGGAGGTGAAGGTCGAAGACGGCACGCTCAAGTGCTGGTTCGTGGGCGGCGGCAACGATACGGGCAAAGCCGTCCGCGTTCCCGACAAGGAAATTGTCCTCACCGTCGCCGGAGAGAAGGATGTGGAGACGCGGACGCTTGTGCTTAAGGCCCGTTCGCTCGAACTCGCCGAGGAGAAGCTGGGCGACTGCTCGTATTTCGAGGGTTCCGCCGAATGGCTGAAGGGCGTCAAGGACTTGGAGGCCACCGGTTCCGTGACCTTCAAAGGGACAAAGCAGACGTTCAAGATCGACTACCCTCACGGGTACGACCCAGACCACGAGAAACAGGAATCCGGCGGTAAGCCGAACCCATGAGAACGGTCAGCGGAAAGCCGCCCTTTTGGAGACAACGAATGCCCACGTGGTTGAGACTCGCGTGTGCACTCGCCTTGGGGCTGGTCATGGGCTGTGGCAAGTCCGATTCCGGTCCGGCCACGCCCGCCCGGGCCGCGCCACTGACGCCCCAGGCTCTACCCCCGGTTGACAAAGCCGTGGTCACAGTCCCGTCGCCGGAAGACAAAGTTCTGCTCACGATCGGCGGGATGTCCATCCGCGAGAGCGACCTGGCCCGTGGGATACCACACAACCTGTTCAACGTATCCCAGGAGGTCGCCAGAGACTTCCGGCTTGAAAACCTGGTTCGCACAGCGTTGCTTCGGGAATTCCTGGCTTCTCACAAGATCACGATTCCTGATGATGTTGTCGAAGAGCAGATTGCCGGATTCCGGAAGAATCCACCCCGTACCTGCTCCTGCTGCCCGCCCTGCCGGACACTTGAGGAATTCCTGGATCAGGCCCTGTGCACGCTGCCGGAGTTCAAAGAAATGTTGCGAAATCAACTGGGTCTCGACAGTTACTTAAGTGCACTTTGGGACAAAGAAGGCTCCCGCAACGGTGTGTCGAAGGATGAATACATGTTTTCCCAGCGGTACATTGTGATCGAGATGATCGAAGGCCAGGTTGCGGCGGCCCTGGTCAACAAAGAGAGTAACGCGGCGCCGTGCGATACCGCGGTGCCCAAGGGGAAGTGATCCAGCGCGGCCGATCTGCACCGGAGCAAAGGAGTCGCAGCGTGTTGACGGTTCGACGGCCCCGGATGTTCTTCTTCGGGCTGGCCGTTTTGCTCCTGTTGTTCACAGCGAATCATCTTGAGTACCTCCTGCGACAGCAGAGACCGAGCGATCCTCAGCAGCCTGACGTCGTGGTGAGCGCCGAGCAGGGCCCGGCCGGCCATAGCACGCTCGGCATAGTCGAAAGTGCATCTCGTGCGACTGGCGGTCGAACCGTTCTTACGTTTGCCACGCTGGGCGAATGGCAGTTCGATCCCAAGACCCCGCCGCCTTGCCCAGAGCCGGTCAAGGCCCTGAGCGGCAGGGACGTGAGTTGCCTCGGCTTCATGTACCCCCTCCAATCCGGCGAACGGCTGAAGGTGTTCTGCCTGCTCCGGAGCACTCAGACCTGCTGCTACGGACCAAAACCACAATTTAACCAGTATCTACTCGTTGAAATGTCCGAACCCGTCAAATTCGAACGCCTCACGCCGGTCACCGTGACCGGACGGTTCTTCGTTGATCCGCGCCCGGACGAGGGGTTCATCTATCGAATCGAAGGCACCTCGGTCCAGCCGGCCGCCGACAACGTACCGGACGTGGATCCCGTGCAGGCGTCTCGTGAGGCGGGACTGACGCTGTTTGACTTCGCTCTGCTGGCCTCGATGGAGCGGCAGGCGGAGGCGGCCCGCTCGGTGCCTGCGGAGTTGCTCGCACTCGACGGAAGGCGAGTCGTCCTGGAAGGGTGGGTGATGGACCGCACGCAGGATCAGCCCCCTCGGCTGATCGTGGAGCGGCCAGCGGCCTCCGGCGTTCCGCCGCTGCCGACCTTGTTCAACGCTGTGCTCATCGTGCCGCTCAACGCCCGCCAAGTCCCACCTGTATGGAAACAGAAGGCTGTGTTCAGCGGTGTGATTCGCGTTACACAGCAGCCTTCGGCCTGGCCTCAGCGCGGGGTAGTTCGCCTGGCGGACGCCGTGTTGGGCGTGCCCAAGTCTGATCCCGCCGGAACAGGACAGGCACGGCCCAGAGTGTCGTGGGTCTGGGAAGCGGCTGCTCTTGGCGTTCTTGTCCTGCTCACGATTCGACCGAAGTGCTCAAGTCATTCGGCGGTTCCTCGTGGCTGAAAAGAAACGGCGACTCGCGCTCATGCTCGGGCTCCTTTTGGCCGGGACCGCTGTTGTCGCTGGCGCGGTCATCTTTGGCGTTTTGTCCAGCGCAACACGCCACACGCGGCATCAACCGGATGATCCGCCTGACAGAGTCGTCGTGGGGGTGAGCGGAACTGCAATCCGTCAGAGTGACATCGACCGGGCAATCCCGCCGAACCTGTTCGGCGTCACCCGCCGGCGGGCGGAAAAGCAGCGCCTCACGCAGTTGGTGCGGAACATGCTCATCCGAAAGTTCCTGGACGAGAAAGGCGTGGTTGTGGCCGAAGACGCGGTCTCCCTGGACTTCGACCAGGTCCGCCGCACTCCCTCGTCTGGAGGTTGCCCGTACTGCGCGCCCGCCGCCACGTTCGAAGACATGCTGTGGATCAACTTTTACACCGAGGACGACGTGAAGAACGAGATCCGGAACCGGCTCGGCCTCGCTCAATACCTGGAGAAATACTGGGACGCCGAGGGTCACAAGGCCGGACGACCCAAAGGAGAGTTGCTGAACGAACAGCTCAGCGTAATCTTGCTGACAACGGGCGCTCAAGTGAACGCCGCCGTCCGCGAGTGGGAGAAGAAGCAACAACCGGCTGCGAAGAAGGAATGAACCGGGTCGCCTGGCTGAATCAGCTCCTCGGAAAGTGATGCTGCACGAATGCGATCGCCTCTTCCCGGGTTCCGACGGCGCCTTCGAGTTGGGCATCCTCGACAGCCTCAAGAATCCGGGCGAACTCCGGACCGGGGACGTATCCCATGTCGATAAGGTCGTGGCCGGTAAGAAGGCGCGGTGGACGGGCCTCTTCGGGCTGGAGAGCTTCGAACTTCTCCTTGCAGAAGCGCCAGTTGTCCAGGTTCGTGTGGCTCGCCGCGCAGTCCAGCCGGTGCAGCTCCAGCGCGTCGGCGAAGTAAGGCTCGCGCATGAACCGCTTGAGCCGGCTCTCGCGCATGTTCTGAGTCTCGAGAAAGTGCATGTGCGTTCCGACGAGGGCTGTCACGGCCTCGGTCACTGAGTTAGGCAGGCGGAGGCGCCGGCAGATGCCCCCGGCCATTTCCGCGCCCACCCGCGCGTGCTCGTTGAACCGGATGCGGTCGGTCTCGCTGTACGTCGGCGGCTTGCCCACGTCGTGGAGAAGGACGGCCAGCGCAAGCTCCGGGCCCGGGTTACTCATCATGGCCAGCATGAGCTTTGTGTGCTCGTAGACATCGCCCTCGGGGTGAAACTGTTCCGGCTGCTGAACGCCGATTGTGGCGTGGATTTCCGGAAGGACGTGCGCCAGCAGGCCGGTCTCGCGGAGCAGGTCGAGCGCCCGGTCGGGCTGAGGGCCGGTGAGGATATTCATGATTTCGGCGCCGATCCGTTCGGCGCTCACGACGCCGATGGTCGCGGCCTGTTCGCGGATGGCGCGAAACGTGGCCGGCTCGATCTCATAGCCGAACCGCGCCGCGAACCGAACCGCTCGGAGGAGCCGGAGCTTGTCCTCCGTGAAGCGGCGGCCGGGGTCACCGATGCACCGGATGAGTTTGCTTCGGATATCGTCCTGGCCGCCGACGTAGTCGATGACCCTGTCCGCCAGCGGGTCATAGAGCAGGCCGTTGATGGTGAAGTCACGGCGCTGGACATCGCCGCGGGCATCGGTGAACACCACCTCGTCGGGGCGGCGGCCGTCGGTGTAGCCGATGTCAGACCGGAATGCCGCGACCTCAAACCAGTCGTCGTTCACCCGAACTCTCGCGACGCCGAACTGGGCGCCGACTTCGATGACGTCGCCGAAGAGCTTGCGGACGTCGCATGGCAGGGCGCTTGTTGCGATATCGTAGTCGTGCGGCTCGATCCCGAGCAACATGTCGCGGACGCAGCCGCCGACGAAGTAAGCGTCGAAGCCGGCGTCTCGGAGCTGTGCGACAATGCGTGTTGCCGAATCTCGCAGAGACA
>CAYXNI010000250.1:0-4526 GCA_964466285.1 uncultured Planctomycetota bacterium
GAGCCGAAGGCCCGCTCCCCGTAACCATCCAGCTTACGCCCTTTCAAGGTGCCAGGCACCTTGAATTCGGACAAGTCCGCATTGTCGCCCACGCCGCCAAGCCGCTCGGCGAGAACGTGCTCGAAGCGGCGTTCTTCACGCCCGACGCAATGGCATTCAAGGTGCCGGCATTCAAGGTGCCAGGCACCTTGAATGAAGGCCGAATCCGCATGACCCAGGTGGGGCGCCTGCGGTACGAGGCTACCGCCCCGGCGGAGAAGACCGGAACGTATGTCGCCACCATCATCGACGCGAAAACCGGGGAGACGCTGGGCGAGGGCCACACGACGATCGGCTACAGTCCCGAGTGGAAGCCCGGCGGCGACGCATCCACCGCCCGCCGCCTCTCCCAGATGACCGGAGGAACCGTCCTTGCGACCCTCAGCGACCTCCCGCCCCTCGCAGCGCCCACGCCCTTTCAAGGTGACAGGCACCTTGAATTCCTTGAATTGCCGCAGCACAACCTCGCGTACATCCTCCTCGCCCTCGCCGCCGTCGTGTTCCTCGTCACCACATTGAGATGAACCGTCGAACACAAAGTGCGGTCGTCATGGTGCGGCCGCCATCAAAATGCAACTCAGCCTCACAACATCTGTTTGCTTCAACTCTTACGCCCTTTCAAGGTGCCAGGCACCTTGAATTGTGAGGAGTCTCACGATTCGCCCCTTTTTCTTCTTGCAAACCTCGCTGCCTCGGAGTAGTATTCTGAGCGACAACTGAGTTGCGTCTGACTGGACGTTGGCCAGTCGAGAACTGCTACGTTTCAAATGTCCAAGGCCAACACCGGGCAGGCCCCCCCCACGGGGGCCGTCGGTGAACCCTTGGACAGGGCTGTAGCAGGCCTTCGACTGGGGTAGTAACTGGCGGCCCTTTTTTCTTGCCACCAGTTAGTTCCGTAGACGAGTTCTTCTCAAGAGAGGGAACCTCCGTGTCACGCTCGCCAGTCACCAGCTTACAGACAATGAGTTCACATGGGAAACTCGGGCGCCGCCGCAGCCGGGTTCTCTCTTGTGTGCTCCTTGTTTGCACGAGCGGATTGCTGGGCTGTTCCGGTGCCACACCGTATGGTGGTGTTTCCCTGAACAGCCAAGCCGTTATCTTGGATGCAATCCCGTCGATCAAACAAGATGCGAGACTCTCCTGCGGTCCTGCAAGCATGTGTTCTGTCCTGCTCTACTACGGAATTGAGAAAGGCCGTCTCCTTCAACTATACCAGAAAGACACAGCGTCGCGCACTTGCAGCTACAAAGACCTTCGCGCCATGGCCCAGTCATTCGGATTTAGCACCTATGTGTGGCGGGCCACAAGTCAGGAGTTAGAGCAACACCTCTCAAAGGGCCGTCCTGTCATCATACTCCTGCAGCGCAACTCAGCGGCCAAGTCCTGGTTCACGGTTGTCAACATCGTGCAGAGCTTGTCGCTTCGATTATTCCCCAAACCACATTGGGTGGTTGTAAGCGGATACGATGAAAACACGTTCATAGTGCAGGACCCTGGTGCGGGGAGGCTACAGTTGTCGAAGTCACTCCTCGTCGGTCAATGGGAAAAAGAAGGGTGCGTTGCCCTTCTGGTTGTCCCGAGCGCGAACCGTGTGGTTCGGCAGGATCCGGCGAGCCGGTGACGAAAGTTAGGAGGGCGAATGATGAAGGCGTATGTGGCTGTCGTCGCAATGTTCCTTACGGTGTTTCCGGCAAGTATTGTTACTGCCGACACCGCGAGTGGGGCTGGGGGCGCGGACTCGCGGCACCCCCTCATCACGTGTGCGGCTCAGCCCCTTGAGGCCGCCGAAATGGCGACGCTGGTACAAGCCCAGCATCGCTTCCTGGCTGATCCGGTGGTTACCAAAGCTGGCGATAGCGGCGATATGGCCCTTGGCATACTAATTTGCTTCGGGGTCCTCATCTTGATTGCGGCGGCGGCGGCCGGATCATCTGGTGGTGGAGCCTAATAACAGGCTTCAGAAACGTTCGATCCGAACAGTCGGGCTCATACATGGAGTTTGATTATGATGCCGAGCAAGAAAAATGTTGTCTTCGCACTTCTGTTTGTAACTGTTCCTGTTTTGCACTCCGGGTGCTCGTCGTCTTCGGCCACGCGTGAATACGTATCCGGCGGGGGGGCCAAAGCGGCCATAGTGGCGGGGCTCGTAGGGCCTCGGGAGGGTTTTGCCGAGAATGAGGGTACCCCAATAACGGGATGGGAGGTTGTGCGTGCCATTCCATACGTCTCCCTAATCCCCAAGGTGATGGTTGCCTTCCAAGGAATGAATGGCAAGACGAATGTGGAGCATATTTATGTTCATCGCCTGCTTCCGCTCGGCAGAGATCCCATCTTTGAGGTAACACTTCAGGCTGCACTCGACGCAAATGTGATTGATGCTTCAACATGCCGGCTGTCTTTACGGCATGCCGCTTTGACGTCAGATTTCCCTTCTTTTTCGATTCTGCGAAGCGCCCGGGACAAGAACGCAATTTCTCAAGACGAGTACCGAAACGAACTCGCCAACCTTGCGAAAGCAGTCATTTCCCATAAACGTCGTCGAAATCCCAATCTGGATCCCCTTGACCGCGGAATGCTCAAAGAGGCGTGCTTGCTTGGGTTGGTAGATCGGCATCAGGTAGAAGTTCGCATCCGGGAAAGCTTGGACCATTGGGATTGTCACGACCCTGTCCTACTCGAGGAGGCGCTTGAACTGGGGGTTATCGATCGAGAGGTCCATGATCGTCTTCTGAAAAGACTGTATTTGCTTTACCGTCAAACCATAATATCCGAACAGCACAAGAGGGGGTTGCTGGATAAGACGTCCTATGAGAGCGAGTTGAAGAACAACGCCAGCGAGATAGAGGCGTTGGAGCAAACCATCATACCCCCCATTAAGAGCGTACCCAAAGACCATCAGTGATTTGATCCATAAGCAGGGACACCCATTATTTTGTGAGTAACGGGTGCCAGGCACCCGTTAAAGACACAACCTCCGTAACGACAAGCGGTTACGCCTTCGCCGCCGATTCGCTCTGCCGCCGCGGTTTGCGAGGCCTCAGGCCGCTCGCCTCGTGCCCAACGTCGAGGCCCTCTCTCCGGCAGTCATTCCGTCATTCGTCATTTGTGATTCATCTGCTTCGTGCCCTTCGTGCCTTCGTGGTGAAATGCTCCGTCCGCAAAATCTGCGAAATCTGCGGAGTATTCGTCCGTGTTCATTCGTGCTCTTCGTGGTGAAGCCGTGATTCCTCCTCATCCCCGCTTCTTGACTTCATCCACAAGCGCGGCGAACTGCTTCGTCTCCTCCCGAACCTGCCGGACAAAGCTGTTCTTCTCCGCTGTGCCAATCACGGCGGCCATCTCCTCGGCCGTGGAGTACATGGCCTGGCGGAACGGGCTGTCGTAGTCCTTCTTGCGGCTGGCGTAGGTGGCGTCACAGACGTATTGCTGGATCTCCACCGCCTCATCGAGCGCGCTCCGCCAAAGCTCAGGCGTCAGCACCGGGGCGCCCGCCCGATGCATGTCCGCCAGTGTGGCCAGAGCGTGACGCTGCTTGTCGAGCGGGTACCGCGCCCAGAACTCGTCGTAACGGCCGTGGACGGCTTGCCAAGTATTCAGGGCACCCGACTTGACCTCCGCGCGGAGCTGGTCAACGTCCTCCTTCTCGACAAGCTGGCCGCCGAGGTTGACCCACTCCTTCTTCCGGGCGCCAAGTGGCCCAAGAGCCTTGACCATGCCGGCCAGGCCGACGCCTGGATTCTCCTTCATGTATGCCAGCAGGTTCTTCACCGCGTAGTGGAGCAGCATCTGGCGATAGGCACGGTACGCCTCGACCGGTTTGAGGATGACAACCGGGCGCCGCGAGTTCTCGATGTTCTCGCCGAGGACCTCGACCCCGTCGAGCTTGCCGGATGGCTTCGCGAGCAACTCGCGGCCAAGCACGACAAGCCGGGCCGCGTCCTCGTCGGGGACCTGCCCCAGCGCCCGCAGGTACGCCTTCGCCGTCCAGACCTCCAGCAGGTTCAGCGCAGTGAACATCTCCTCGACGGTGTCCGGGGCTAGCGACTCGAACTCGATGTGCTGAACCTTCCGCCGGCGCACGTCGCGGGCGTGAAACTTCCCCGCGTTCCGCGCAAGGGCATACATGTTGTACATCCACCAATAGGCGGGCATTATCTCGAGCCGCCCCGCGATCGTGTTGTCGTTCACCAGGCTGAAGGGGAAGGGAACGTTGAGTTCGGCCGCGTAGTCGCCCTTGGCCAGGAGCACGAAGGATGCGAAACGGCTCGGGTGCTTGAGGCTGACGCAGAGCCCCGGCCAGAACCCACGCCCTGCCTCAAGCTCGCCGTCGGGCGCACGGCTGTTGTGGTTGGACCCGATGGTCGAGCCGGCTCCGATGTTGCTCTGCCCTTTCACCAGGGCCGCGATCAGGAACGAGTTGTTGTGGTGCTGCTCGTGGGCGGGGAAGATCAGGCCGTTCAGCACCTCGCAGCAGGAAATCGTCGAGT
>CAYXNI010000251.1:0-4494 GCA_964466285.1 uncultured Planctomycetota bacterium
GCCAGGATGGCCGAGGAGTGGCGTGCCGAACTTGACCGCCGGATGCACGAGGAGTTCGACGCGGAGTATGTCTACGTGGAGACCGCTCCAAGCGGCCGGCCGGTGCAGGCGCTCCCTCAAGACGCCGACGGCCTTGTTCTGTTCTCGACCAGGTTCGAGCCGGCAGGCATGCAATATGTTCCGTCCGAGAAGGAGTTGCTGAGCGACGTTCATCTCTTTTGCGTGCCTGGCGAAGACACTGGCACGTCGCTTGGAGTGATTGCCGCGTCGAAGGGCGGCCCGCTTCAGATCACCGCGCGCCTGGACGGCCTCGGCAGCGAGGTCTTTCTCGTGCAGAATCGGATCAAACGCTACCACGGCGGTTACAGCATCGTGCCGGACATCCTTCGCAAGGTGGCGGAGGTTTCGGTCGAGGCTGGGCAGACTCGCCAGTTCTGGCTCGAGGTGTCGGTCCCGGCGGGCACGCGGCCAGGCGAGTATAAGGGCGAGGTCGCCGTCCAGTTCCGGGGCAAAGTCAGGAAAGTGCCTCTTTCGGTCGAGGTTCTGCCGGTTCGTCTGGCGGAGCCGAAGATGGCGTTCGGGCTGTTTGGGCTTTCGCTCGACCCGTACGCGCCGGCCGGAGCGCTGCCCATGCTGGTGGAGACGCTCAAGCGGCACGGGATGTCGTCGGTCACCGGCATCAACCTGGGCCTCGCCTGCGTCAAGCGCGGAGCGCTCGCCGTCGACTTCACCAGCGCCGACGAGATAATGACGCTTCTTAAGAAGGCCGGGTTCAGGCTTTCGGTCGACACGTATGCGGGCGGCGGGCTGGGGGGCCTGACCCAGGCGGCCGATACGCTCAAGCAGCCCCGGCTCGAGGTCTTGAAACAGGCGATGGAGCTTGTGCGGCAGCATGCTGAAGAAGCGGCCTGGCTGCCGTTCAGCTACTCCATGGTCGATGAGCCGCAGTGGGCCGACGACGCGGTCGAGGCCGCGGCCGAGTCGGTCGCGCGATCCCAGGCCCTCGCACCGTGGCTCTCGATCAACGGCTACTGGAGCCCGAACCCGCGCAACAAGGTTCACCGGCGGCTGATGGACCTGCTCCAGCGCACGACCATGAGCGACATTACGCCGCAGGCGGTCCAGTACCTGAAGTCGAAGGGCAAGCAGATCGGGTTTTACAGCCTGGCCTCGCGGAACGACTTCGGTTTGCGCCAATGGGCTGCCGCGGCGGAGGGCTTCGACGTCCACTACGCCTGGCACCTTTACGTCCGGTACGGCGACCTGTACTATGACCTTGACGGGCGGGAGCCGGACGTGTGCCTGGTCTACTACACTCCGGCCGAGCTGCGGCTGTCCCTCGGGCTCAAGGCGGTGCGGGCGGGCGCCTTTGATTTTCTTTACCTGCAGACGCTCGCAGACGCCGTCGAGAAGGCGCCGGACCATCCCGCTGCGGATGAGGCGCGCGAATTGCTCGAGGCCGCCCGCAAGGCGGGCAACCTGTACCGCGAGAAGTCCGCTCCGAAGATCGACGATATCGACGGCTTCCGCCGCAAGGTCGCCGATGCGATCCTCAAGCTGACAAAGGAGGACGGCAAGTGAGACAATGTTGCCGTGTGCTGCTCGTGCTGTTTCTGCTGTTAGGTTTTCGTGCGATGGGCGCCGAGGCCCCCGCGCAGGCGAATCCGGCGGAGCAGAAGCCTGTGATCGTCGTCTTCGACTTCGATTCCGCCTACGACGGCGGGCGAGTGGGCAAGTTCGTCGCCAGCAACCTGTCCGCGAAGCTGGACCGGACGGGGAAGTGCATTCTGGTCGACCGCGGCGACTTTGATGAGGCCGTCCGCCAGGCCAAGTTCGCGGCGGGGTACGAGGACAACCCGGCCGACATCGTGAAATTCGCGGCCGAGAAGCTCGGCGCAACCCACGTGATCTGGGGCAAGGTCGAGCAGGCGGGTGAGGAGGGCCTCAAGGTCTCCACTCGCGCCGCCTCCTCAGAAGACCTGGGGCGGGAACTGATCCTCGACGCGAGCATGACGGTCAAGAACCAGCGCGAGGTTCAGCTTGCGACGAACGAGGCGGTGCGCCTGTTCTTCAACATCGAGAAACCGGCCCCCGAGATCGGCCCGGCAGAGGAGAAGGCCTGGCAGACGGGCCCGAACCTTGTGAAGAACCCCGGCTTCGAGGACGGCAAGGATCATCCCGACTCCTGGGACCCGTTCGGCAAGGACGACCAGCACGACTGCGTGAAGTGGGTCGACTCGCCCGAAGGCAAGGGCAAGTGCATCCAGTTCGACATCCCGGAGAACATCGCGGCGACCTACGGCGCCGCCTACTACAGCGACCCCATCTCCGTCAAGGACGGCACGGTCTACCGGGTGAGCGTCCGCGTCCGGTCGGACGGCCCGTCGGTCAAAGTCTTCCTCAAGCACTACAGGCTCTTTCCGGCCGGCCCGGGCGAGAAGGAGGGCCAGTGGCGCGAGACCCGCCGGGCCCAACTGAACTGCTCCGGCGGCAGGAAGGGCGAGTGGCAGACGTACACGATGGATTTTCATCCCCACCGCGGCGACAAGTATGACCCCGAAGTGACAAAAGTCGAGCTCTACGCGTACTGGCCGAAGGGGGTGGTCTACTTCGACGACGTGGTGCTGAAGAAGCTGAAGTAGACTGCGGTGAATGCCCAATGACCAAGGAGTGCCCAACGTCCAGGCGCCAAGCTCAAGACCGTAAGAGCGTCCGCTTGAGCCGCGCGCTCAACCGGATTTCCAGCACTCCGACCCTTGTATGTTTCCCGCCAGCGTTGCAGGCGTTCTCGCCTACCTGAGAAGGTGTCCCGAGACGGCTGGCAGGCTTGTCTGAGCCCGACTCCGGGGGCGGGCAGTATATCACAGCGTGACACATAGTGTGGATAATTTCCGCGTGCGCGTCCCAAATCTCCCTGTTGCGGGCGGGCCGCTGGACGCCTGCGGCGGGCCGAGACGCCGGCTCGGCCGGTAAGTCGTGCGTTTTCATGCGCATGGGGAGCGGGGGAGAAAATGTCGAACATTCTCTCTTGTGTGGCATGACGTTTGCTACGTCGTGTGACCGGTGCGGTGGTTAGCACCTGCAGGGCAACGGGCCCCTCCTTTCACCTTCCGATTCCGCAACTTGCGGTCTCGTCGGCCTGCACGGCGTGCCCCACCCCCGAAAGTCCTGGCCACTCCCCCTGGGGCTTTCACGGGGCCAACGCGGCCACCGCACCGCCCCCTCTTCTTTGCAGGTCGAGCGCGCCCCCTGCCGTGGCCGCCTTATTTGTGAGTTGCGATCCGGATGCTGATCTGCCGCCAGCACCTGGAACGGCACCGAGTGATACGTCGCCTGCTCGATCTTCCGCGAACTCGGAATCCCAACGCAACAGGAGTACACGAGCAGCGGTATCATGCGAGACATTCTGGCGTAGCATGGGCAACAACAGGCGGGGCACAATTTTTCGCGATTTCCATGGAACCAACACGCGGTTCGCGCGTCTAAACATACGGAAGCTGAAGCCTGTTTCTCAAGAAGGAGGGGCCATGAAAAGGACATCCCGTGCCTTGTTTGTCTGCCTCCCGTTCATTCTCACGCTGGTATTGCTGGCGGCTGCGAGCCTGACGGTTCCGACGGCGCTGGCGAGGAACGTGGACCTGGCGACGCTGCCGCCGCGCGACAGCGTCCAGCTCACGATCTACAACTCCGAAGACCTGACGCTCGTCCGCGAGATGCGGAGCCTGACGCTGAAGAAGGGTGTCAACCGCATCCAGTATTCCTGGGCCAACACGCTCATCGATCCCACGTCGGTCGAGATCCGCGCCCTTGAGAAGGAGGACCAGATCGAGATTCTGGACACGACGTTCCTGGGGGACAAGGCCCAGCACCTCATCTGGAACATCCAGTCGAAGATCGAGGGCCAAGTCAAGTTCATGGTCACGTACTTCACGAGCGGCATCTCGTGGTCGGCAGATTACGTCGTGCTCACGAACCCCGCCGAGACCGAGATGAGCATGGACGGCTACGTGCAGATCTTCAACAACTCCGGCGAGGACTACGAAAAGGCTCAGGTTCGTCTCGTCGTCGGCGTGGTGAACCTGGTGGAGAAGATTCGTGAGCTTGCCCAACGCCGCGGCATCCCCGTCCCCGCGCCTAAGACTCCCGAAGGTGAGAAACTCAGGCAAGGGGCCGTGATGGAGCAGATGGCGAAGGCCGAGGCTCCCGTCATGGTCGCCACACGCCCACCCGAGATCATCAAGGAGGGCCTGTCGGAGTACTTCATCTACACTATCGAGGGCGAGCAGACAGTTCCGCACCAGTGGTCGAAGCGCATGCTCAGCTTTACCGCGCGACAGGTCACCTTCGACATCCTGTACCGCCTGCGGCCACATCAGTACGGCCCGCTTCCGATCCGCTTCTTTCTCCTCAAGAACGACGCGGAGCACAAGCTCGGGACGACGCCGCTGCCCGACGGCGTCGTGAGAACGTTCCGCGACAACGGACGCGACGGGC
>CAYXNI010000252.1:0-4488 GCA_964466285.1 uncultured Planctomycetota bacterium
CAGCGCCGGCTCGATGTCGTACCGCGCAATCACCCGGCCCACCGGCTCGAGGCCGCGGCGCGTGCGCAACCGGTCCACGAACCACCGCCGGAACTCGTCCGCGTCGAAGATCCCGTGAAGATACGTCCCCCACATCCGGTGCCCGCCCGTCGCAGCGCCCGACCAAGTCCCGCCCTCGTGCCGCAGCACCCGCTCCAATCCGCCCGCGTCCGTCTGGCCGTGATGAATCTCGTACCCGGCCACCGCCCGGCCCGACGCCGTGTGCGTCGCGGTCACGCGCACCAGCGTCTTCTCCCGCGCCAGCGTCGTCGTTACCGGAAGCAGCCCAAGCCCGTCCGCACGCCCAGCCGTCGACTCGATCTCATGCGGATCCAGAATCGTCCGGCCCAGCATCTGGAACCCGCCGCACACCCCCACGATCTCCGCCGCATCATCCGCGGCCAGCCGCCGCACGCGGTCCGCCAGCCCCGTCGACCGAAGATACGCCAGGTCCCCGAACACGTTCTTGCTACCCGGCAGGATCACCGCATCCGGCCGGTCAAGCTCGTCAAGCGAGCGCACGACCCGCACGTGCACGTCCGGCTCCATCCTCAGCGCGTCAAAGTCCGTGAAGTTCGAGATGTGCGGCAGGTCGATGACCGCGACCTCCACGTGCTCGCCCGCCGGAGCCGCTTCGTCCAGCGCGCCGCTCTTGAACTCGACCGAGTCCTCCTCCGGCAGCCCGAGCTCGCGCAGGTACGGCACCACGCCCAGCACCGGCCTTCCCGTGTGCCGCAGCACGAACTCGTGGGCGGGCCCCAGCAGCGACGCGTCCCCCCGGAAGCGGTTCACCACAAACCCCTTGATCAGCGCCCGCTCCCATTCCTCCAGCACCTCCATCGTCCCGACAAACGACGCGTACACCCCGCCCCGGTCGATGTCCCCCACGAGCAGCACGGGCGCCCCCGCGTGCACGGCCATCTTCATATTGACAATATCGTGATGCTTCAGGTTCACCTCTGCCGGGCTGCCCGCACCCTCGAGCACCACCGCGTCCGACTCCGACGCGAGCGAGTCGTAGCACTCCCTGACCGCCTCGAACGCGACCCGCTTGTAGTCGACGTAGCTCCCGACGCCCATGTTCCCCACCGGCCGGCCCCGCACGATCACCTGGCAGCCCGTGTCCGAGCTCGGCTTCAGCAGCACCGGGTTCATACGCACGTCCGGGTCCAGGCGGCACGCCTGCTCCTGCACCACTTGCGCCCGGCCCATCTCGCCGCCGTCCAGCGTCACAAACGAATTCAGCGACATGTTCTGCGCCTTGAACGGCGCCACGCGGTACCCGTCCTGCAGCAAAATCCGGCAAAACGCCGCCGTCAGAACGCTCTTACCCGCGTTCGAGCTTGTCCCCTGGAACATCAGCGCCGGCGTCCTCCGCTTCGCCCGCGGCGTCGCAGCCCGTCCGCCAAGCTCGGCCTCGATGGCCTCGACCAGCACGCCGTTCTCTTCCGCTCGCCGGACCGCCACGCGGAAGAACCGCTTGTCCAGCCCTGCGAAGTTGTCGCACACGCGGACCGCGATGCCCCGCGCAAGCAACCGGTCCGCCAGCGTCAGCGCGTTAAGACCGGAACGGTCAATGCGCACCAGCAGGAAGTTCGCGGCACCCGCGTACACGTGCAACCCGGGAACGTTCCGCAGCGCATCGGTCATCCGCCCGAGCTGCTCGCTGACAAGATCCCTCGTGCGGATCGCGTATTCCTTGTCGTCGAGCATCGCCGCGCCCACGGCCTGGGCCAGCACGTTCACCGACCACGGCTGGACGTACCGGCGGATCCGTTCCGCCATCGCCGGCGCCGCCACCGCACACCCCAGCCGCAGCCCGGGGATCGCGTAGAACTTCGTCAGCGAGCACAGCACGACCACGTTCTCCGGCACGTCTCGGGCGAGCGTCTCGTAGCCCGGCACAAACTCCGCGAACGCCTCGTCGACGACGAAAACGTTGTCCGCGTGCGCCGCGGCGAACGTCCTCAGCACACCCGGATCGAACATCCTCCCCGTCGGATTGTTCGGCTGGCCGAGAATGACCGCATCGCCGCCGCGCAACATCTCGCCAAGCCGCGGCCAGTTCAGCTCGAACTCCCCCGCCTCGTCCAGCGGAAGCGTCTGCACCTCCATGCCCGCCAGCCGCGCCGCGCCCGCATAGTCCGCGTACGACGGCACCGGCACCACCATGCGCGTCCGTCCCAGCGCCCGCGGCACCGCGTAGATGATCTCCGTCGAGCCGTTCCCGGCCACGATGTTCTCCGGCGGCGCCGCGTAGTGCCGGGCGAGCGCCCGCACCAGTTCCACCGCCTCCGGGTCGGGGTAGTGAACGATCCTCTCCAGGTTCCGGCTGACGATTGCGCGCACGCATTCGGGCGGCCCCAGCGGGTTGATGTTCGCACTGAAGTCGAGGATCTCATCGGCCGGCCGGCCAGCGCTCTCCGCAAGAGCCCTCACGTTGCCGCCGTGCTTCGCCATTATCCAGCCCTCCCCGGAATGAGCGCGGCCACCTGCACCGCCGTCAGCGCCACCACGACGGCCAGCTCCGCCAGCTCGCACGTCGCCCCGAACGTGTCGCCCGTCGCGCCGCCGATCCTGCGCCAGCTCCACGCAGAGAACAACAGCGTCACGGCCAGTGCGGCCCCAACCGCGATCAGCCCAGCCCACCCTGCGGTCAATCCGCCGGCTGCCCCGACGACGAGCAACGACCAGACCGCCCGCATCGGAGCGCGCGACTTGCAGAACGCCGTGCCCAGCCCGCCCTCGGGCCGAGCGTACGGCAGCACGGCCATCGCCACGACCATCATGCACCGCCCCGCCACCGGCGCCAGCAGCACGGCCCGCCAGGCCATCGCCCCGTCGAACTGCCCGAGCGCGGCGGCCTTCAGCAGGGCCGCAAACACGATCGCACCCACCCCCATCGCACCGGTCCGGCTGTCCTTCATAATCTCGAGCACCCGCTCCCGCGGCCGCGAGCTCAGGAACCCGTCGGCCGTGTCCGCGAGCCCGTCCAGGTGCAGCCCGCCCGACGCACCTGCCAGCGCAAGAGCCGCGAGCACCGCCGCCACCGGCGGCGGGAATACCGCCCACAGCCCGAGCGCCAACGCCGCGGCCGCCCCGCCGATCAAGAGACCCACGACCGGGAAGAACCACGTGCTGCCGTCGAGGTCCTTCGCCTCGGCGCCGTAGCCGCCAGGCACGGGGATGATCGTCAGGAACCGGATCGCCGCCACCAGCTTTCTCATGACTCCGCCTCGGAAACGTGGGCCTCCGCGAACGTCGCCACCTCGGTCAGCAGGCGCTTCGCAGCCTCGACCAGGTTCATCGCCAGCGCCGCCCCGGTCCCCTCGCCCAGCCGCAGGCCCAAGTCCAGCAGCGGCTCCACGCCCAGGTGTTTGTGCATCGCGCGGTGGCCCCGTTCTACGCTCCGGTGAGCGGCCACGACGTACTGCGACACCGCAGGGCACAGCGCGTGCGCAATCAACGCACCCGCCGTCGAGATAAACCCGTCCACCACGACCGGCTTCCTCTGCGCGGCCGCACCCAGCACAACACCGGCGATCCCGCCGATCTCGAACCCGCCCACCTTCGCCAGCACGTCCAGCCCGTCCTTCGGATCCGGCCGATTCACCTCGAGGCTCCGCTCGACCACCGAAATCTTGTGCGCGAGCTGCTTGTCATCAATCCCCGTGCCCCGGCCCGTCACGCGCGCGACTGATTCACCAGTCAGCACCGACACGATCGCCGTCGACGGCGTCGTGTTCCCGATCCCCATGTCCCCCGTGCCGAACACGTCCGCCGCGTCCGCCATGCCGTTCACCACACCGATACCCGCCTCGACGGCCTGAACCGCCTGCGCCCGCGACATCGCCGGACCGCGCGCCATGTTCGCCGTGCCCAGCGCCACCTTCCGGTCGATGATCTTCCCCGCCTTCGCCAACTCGGCCAGGTCGGCTGCGACGCCCATGTCGACCACCATCACGTCCGCCCCGGCCAGCCGCGCCATCGCATTGATCCCCGCCACACCCGCCACGAACCCCATCACCATCTGCGGCGTCACCTCTTGCGGATACTTGCTCACGCCCTCCGCAACAACCCCGTGGTCCCCCGCCATCGTGACAATCACCTTCCTCGCCACCGGCGGATTCATCGAGCGCGTCATCCCGGCCAAATCCACCGCCAGGTCCATCAGCCGCCCCATCGCCCAGTGCGGCATCACCAGCTCATCCAGCCGTTCCTTCGCCTTCGCCCGCCACCCCTCATCCTGCGGAACGATCCGCCCGATAGTGTCCTGCAGCAAACTCATGTGCTTTCCTCTCCTGTCTTCTCTTTCAGCGTCAGCGGAATCCCGCACGTCACCAGCGTCACCACATCCGCCTCCGCGGCGGCCACCTGGTTACACCGCCCCACAAGGTCCCGATACTTCCGCGCCGACGCGTTCTCAGGAACAACGCCCATCCCCACCTC
>CAYXNI010000253.1:0-4455 GCA_964466285.1 uncultured Planctomycetota bacterium
ACGCTAGGATAGCCTCATGGAGAGCGAATTCATCCCTGAACCGGAAGTGGCGGCGACTCCGCCGGAGATGGTGGCCGTACCTGAGGCGATCGCGGCCGCTCATCCGTGGCAGGAACTGGGCGAGGTGCTCTGGCTGTCACTGCCGATTATCATCACGATGCTGTCGTATACGGTCATGAATTTCGCCGACGTCGTCATGGTGGGGCGACACAGTCCGGACGAGCTGGCCGCGGTGGGCCCGGCCGGCGTCAGTTTCTTCCTCTTCGCGGCCTTCCTGATGGGTACGCTGTCGATCACAAACACGTTCGTCGGCCAGAGCGTCGGCCGCGGCGAGAAGCACGAGGCGCCTCGCTACGTCTGGCAGGCGATGTACCTCGCCCTCGCCTGGGGACTGCTCACGCTATCCATGTTCCCCCTCGCGCCCCTCGTGTTTCGCCTGGCGGGGCATGCCCCGGAGGTCCAGCCGCTCGAAGTCTCATACTTCCGATACCTTCTGTTTCGGGTTCCCGCCATCGGATGCTGGTCTGCGCTGGCGGCGTTCTACCAAGCGACCAAGCGCCCGGTCGTTCCCATGGTGGCCGCGCTCATTGCGAACAGCTTCAACTTTCTCGGAAACTATGTTCTCATCTTCGGCAAGTGGGGCTTCCCGGAGATGGGGATCAGCGGGGCCGCACTCGCCACTGTACTCGGCACTTACCTTCAGGCCGCCCTAATGATGTGCGCCTTCCTCAGCCGCCACACTCACCGCGAGTACGGCACTCGCAGCGCGGCCGCGTTCAGCCGCGCCAGGCTCTGGCGCATCATCCGCGTCGGCCTGCCCGCCGGCGTCAACTGGTGTCTTGACAACGCCAGTTGGGCCATCTTCCTCATGGTGGTCGTTGGGGGACTGGGCAGCGCGGCGCTGGCCGCCAACAACGCCACAGTCCAGATAATGAGCCTCTCGTTCATGCCTGTGGTCGGCCTCAACATCGGAGTACAATCGATTGTCGGCCATCACATCGGGATGGGCGATCACGCCGGGGCCAAGCGCCGCACGTATCGCGCGCTCGCGCTCGCCGTTGGTTTCATGCTGCTGATGGGTGTCTGTTTCCTCCTGTTCCGCCATCCGCTCATTTCGCTCTTCTCCCGCGGCGAACCGTCCCCCGAAATCCTCCGCATGGGCGGCACGATGCTCATTTTCGCCGCGATCTTCCAGGCGTTCGACGCTTTCGCCATCATCAGCTACGGGGCGCTGAAAGGCGCGGGCGACACCCGGTTCCCCATGTTCGCGCAGGTTGCGTGCGCCTGGCTCGTCTTCATCCCCCTCGCCTTTTTCCTGACGAAGGGGCTGGGCATGGGCGTCACCGGCGCGTGGCTCGCCGTGACTGTCAACATCGCGCTTGTAAGCGTAGTCAACTTCTGGCGCTTCGCCAGCGATGCGTGGCACAAGATCGACATCTTCCGCGGCACACAGCCCGCCCCGCTCCCGGAGACAGCCAAATGATTGAGGCGGTCATCTTCGACATGGACGGCGTCCTCGTGGATTCCGAGCCGTTCATCTGCGAGGCCGCCATCCGCATGTTCAAGGAACGGGGCCTCGACGTCAAACCGGACGACTTCCGGCCGTTCGTCGGCGCCGGCGAGAACCGCTACCTCGGCGGCCCGGCCGAAAAGTACAACTTTCCGCTCGACATCGAGCGCGACAAGGCCCGGACCTACGCCATCTACGGCGAGATCGTAAAGGGACGGCTCAAGCCGCTCCCTGGCGTACACGAGTTCATCGCGCGTTGTCGCGGGAAGGGCCTCCGGCTCGCCCTCGCAAGCAGTGCCGACCGCATCAAGGTGGACATCAACCTCCGCGAGATCGGCCTGCCTGCCGGCACCTTCGCCGCGCTCGTCAACGGGCTTGACGTTCAGCGCCGCAAGCCGTACCCGGATATCTTCCTGTTTGCGGCGGAGAAGCTCGGCGTCCCCATCGCGCGCTGCCTTGTGATCGAAGACGCCGTGAATGGCGTTCAGGCCGCCAAGGCCGCCGACGCCAAGTGCTTGGCGCTTCTGACCTCGTTCCCACGCGAGAAGCTGGCCGGCGCCGACTGGATCAGCAACACGCTCGCCGACGCACCCGACGAAGTGCTTGACTGGTAACCACGCGGCCCTCCACGTCGCCTGCACGCCCCCGCGCGCCCCATGCACGTAACTGACACCTTACACCGGCGTCGATAATATCCCCTCTCGGAACAATTCAGTGTCGAAATTCAGTTGACGGCGGCGGAAACACCGTGTAGATTGGCGACGTGTAATCAGGATATGGCCACCTCGCTTGGAGGAGTGATTCCGCGATAGCTGCGCCCGCAACGCCAACAATGAAATGTTTTGAAGACGAAGACCTCGGCTTCAAGTGTCCAAGAGAAATCTGGTAAGTTTCGCGTCTGCTGCGGTACGGAAGTCGGCGCCTTCGCCCTGTTCAGGGCGAGCGCTGATGTTCCGCTTTCGCAGCAACGGCTTACCAGAGCCGCTCTTGGGAAGTGGGCGTCTCACTCGCCCTTTGTTGTGGGGGCGGGGGAACATTACTCAGGAGGGAGTCCGGTGACAATTCAGGTCCAGTGCCCGCAATGCCAGTCCGTTCTGAAAGTACGAGATGACATGGCGGGCCGCAAGGGCAAGTGCCCCAAGTGTGGCACGACCGTTTCGATTCCCGCCGCGACAACTGAGCCGGAAATCGAACAGCTCCAGGATGCCGGGGGCCAGGACGAGTGGTACTACGAATCATCGGGCCAACAGGTTGGGCCAGTCTCCCAAGTCGTCGTGAAGCAAATGGCCGAAGCCGGGCAGATATCGGGGGCGACGCTGGTTTGGAAAGAAGGGATGACCGGCTGGACTCCTGCTGCGCAGACCATTCTTTCGCAGTGTTTTCGTATCACCGGTCCACCACTATTTCCACCAAGAGCTTCCCCTGCGCCTCGGTCGCTGCCATCAGTGACACCGGTTCAGGCAAGCTCGCAGGCTCCGTCTGTACCATTGAACGATGACTCTATTCGATGCCCCCGTTGTGGATCAAGCGCCGTAGAGTGGGACAAAACGAAATTTGGAGGCGGAAGAGCCGCTCTTGGATGCCTTTTGGTTGGCCCACTGGGCGCCTTGCTGGGGCTCACCGGAAAAAAGAAGGTTGTTTTCACTTGTTTGAAGTGCGGCAACACATGGAAACCCGGTGAGCAGACGTAATGCCGTGGAAAGCCACACCATTCCTTCGCCTCAACTTCCGTTCCACTCGCCCCTCCAGTGGGGGCGGGGGAACATAACTCAGGAGGGAGTCTTATGACCATTCAGATGCAGTGCCCGACATGCAAGTGCGCCCTGAAGATTCGAGACGAACTGGCTGGACGGCGTGGAAAATGTCCAAAGTGCAACGCCGCGTTTGTCATACCTGGGATCGCCGTGCAGGCCGCGCCCGCGCAAACGGGGCCAGTGCCAGCGGGGCCACCGCCTTTGCCGCCGAATTCGGGACCGCCCCCAATCCCGCAGACGTCGGAAGGAATTGCTCACCAACCGGGACCATCAGCAATAGGTTCCAGGGTAGGCGCAGATGCCAGACGAAGGCTGAATCGTATCGGACGCGGCAAGAGCCGTTGGGTAGTCATCGCTGTTTCCGTGCTTATCGCTATCGTGGTCGCTTCTGTTATCGCTGGCTCTTTCGGCAAGGCATCCAGCATGACGTTCGACCAGTTTCGGGAAACACTTGCGCAACTAGGACGGGTAGAGAAAACGTACCGCTGTGACCAATGCAACGGAACAGGCAAAAGACTCCAAGAGTTTGACGAACCGTACACTTGCCCGGAATGCAAAGGGGGAACGAAGAACAAGTACGAGAAAACACAGGCCATGTATAAGTGTTCCGTATGTGAAGGAACCGGGAAGGCAGCATGGTCACGATCCACAGATGGCGTTTGCCCGACATGCGACGGGAAGGGGGAGAAGTTGGACGTGTGTCACAAATGTCACGGTGACGGGAGCTTAACGAAAAAAGTTGAAAAGATGGCAACGTGTCGCGCTTGCTCGGGAAAGGGGGAGTACAAGGGTACTGCACCCGTGACGTTGAAGGAGTTCGTTGCGGCTGTTGGCGAGCCGTGGAAGAAGCAGGAGATTTCGGGTAACAAGACTTGGTATTACAGGTGCCGGGATGGCATAATCGAAATTGAAGTTAAGGTCGAAGATGACGGCACGATCGTTTGGTTGTACCCGGATCTGCACTGAGTCAGCAATGATGTAGGACTGGCTCATGTTGGATTTGAGCAACCCTTCTTCTGGTGGATCGAAGATGCAACCCACGCTTCAGGGTCACTTGGAACGCATTTCGGCCGTGGTGGCAGACAAGCGGTACGACTTCTCGGAACGGTTTCTCACCGTGTTCTACCCTCTGCGCGGCTGTAACTACAGTGGCCCGATCATGATCGTTGGCCGAGCGGTAAACGGTTGGAC
>CAYXNI010000254.1:0-1176 GCA_964466285.1 uncultured Planctomycetota bacterium
CAGGAGAACGAGCACGGGAAAGGGCGACTGCGGGCAAGTGGCAGGAATAGCACGTGCGCACAAAGGGGGGCGGCAAACAATGCCAGCGGGCAAAACAAATCCGGCAATAAATATTGTTTCTGCCGGACACAACCAATAGGATTACGGGCATGAGCAAAGATCAAAGACTTTTCATCCGCATATCGAAAGAGGAAAAGCGGAAGTTCGAGCGAGTGACGCGGCAGAAAAAAGGGCTGTCGTGGTTCTTTCTGAAAGCGGGTCGGCAGGTGATTCGGCACGCGGACCTTATCGAGGCGGCGGAGAAGCGATACATGGCGGGGGAGAAGCCCTCGTCGCTGAAATTGAGGGGGATAGTATGACAACGCCGGAGTTTCAAGAGTTTCCAAAGATAGCCAGGTACAGCAGAGAGGTTATCGTAACGGAAAAAATAGATGGAACAAACGCTTGCGTGTTCATCGGTGACACAGGGGAGTTTCTTACGGGAAGCCGGTCGCGCTGGATCACGCCGGAGGATGACAACTTCGGCTTTGCGCGGTGGGCGAACGATCATAAAATTGAGTTGATGGCGTTGGGGCCGGGCCGTCATTTTGGGGAATGGTGGGGCAGCGGCATTCAGCGTGGCTATGGATTGTCGAAGGGCGGAAGGCGATTCAGCCTGTTCAATGTAGTTCGCTGGTGCTTGGCTGGTCAAATTCCGCAACAGATACCGTGTGGCGATCCGCGCACGGTGAAGATGCAGGACGTTCTTCCCTCTTGCGTGGGGCTAGTGCCGGTCTTGTGGCGCGGCAACTTCGATTGCTTGAATGCGTCCGCTATACTGTCCGAGCTTGTAATCAGTGGTAGCCGGGCGGCTCCGGGGTATATGCTGCCGGAAGGCATTGTGATCTTCCACCTTGCGGGCAATGTCGGATTCAAGAAAACGATTGGAGACGACGTTCCAAAGTCGAGACAAGGATGCGCATGAGCGACAAACGACATGACAAGGATGCGCGGATGGTCACGATATTTGACTATCCCAACGGTCAGATTGACACGGAATACGGCCGGGTTACGTTCGGCTCATGGCTCCGGCGTGAAAGAGAGCGGTTTCTGGGCCGTGGCATCTTGACGGAGATCATTGAGGAACAGGAAAAGGGTGAGCCTACGGGCCGGGAAGCGTTGAGGCGGGTGGAATAA
>CAYXNI010000254.1:1276-4436 GCA_964466285.1 uncultured Planctomycetota bacterium
CCGCAGTCCACGCCGCCGCCGCCTTTATCGCTCGCGGCAAATCGTTCTCCGTGGACCCTCAGATCGCGGGCCAGGTCGCGGCCTGCCGGATGTGGTTTGCTGAGTGGCGACCCGACGTGCTGGAGGTCGAGAAGACCATGTTTTCATCGGCGTACATGTTCGCGGGCACGGCTGACCTCGTTTGTCAGATTGACAAGAAGGTTGTGATTTTGGATTGGAAGGCGTCTCTCACTGAAGTTTCCCGCATACAGCTAGGGGGTTACTCGGTACTGTGGCCGGCGGCGACGCACGGCATTGTTGTCGCGCTACAGGATGACGGACGATACAAGTCAACCGGGTTGGTGAAGTTGGCGCAGTATCGGAATGAATTTCTCGCGGATCTCAGCAATTACAATCAGCGCAAACGGCTGGGGCTTTTATGACTAGGGATGCGTCACCGATCAAGATTTTTGTCTCAAGCGGCACCCCGCCTCCGTATCCCGCCCTGCTTTTGACGAAAGAAGCGATTGACGATGACGAACGAGAGAACGGCTCGCATCCGTCGAATGTAGAAATTCGGAAGGCGTGGGCAGATGGCAAAACTGTTTGGATTGAAAATAGGTGTCCGCTTGCTCGGGAGAAGTAGCAATGCCGTTCGTATCTTGGTGGGAAAAACACAAGAATGAAGTAGGGGAAGGCTTTTACGTCGCGGAGCGATGGGCAAAGCGGGCGTGGGACGCCGCGACGGAACAGGCTGCGGCGGACTGCGAGGAGTGCGACGGATGGGACATGAACCCAAAAGACTACGCAAAGATGATTCGTAACGGAAACAAAGGAGGCGGGGAATGACGGCAACAGGTAAGCAGGCGCGGAAACAGTCAGGACTCTCACGGGCAGAGTTGCACCGTGAAAGTCACACGGTTAAAAGCCCGGCGAAAATTAAACGGGCGGGCTGGTATCGTGATCCGACAAAAAGCACGAATGCACGGAGGCAGGTATGAGCGAGAACACGGAGTTGGCGGAACTTGAGGTCATTGCGCGGGAAACCACGGACGTTGCTATCAGCGAAACCGTGAAGGGCGAGTTGATCCGCGACCTCATGCCGGTGGCGGTGCGGATGCAGGGGTATGCGGATTTCGCGGCCAGCATCACGGTCGCAAACCAAGATGATGCAGACCACGCGGCGGATATGGTCAAGCGAATTGACGAAGACCTGAAGTACGTCAAGGGCCACGAGGTTTTGACGCAGATTCGGGAGGGTCTGTTCAAGTTGCACCGTCGCGCAACGGGATTCTGCGCCATGTTCACGGAACCGATGGAGCGCAACAAGAAGGCCATCCGTGCGCCGGTGATCGCATGGCAGGAGGCCGAGCGGGTGAAGGCCGAAGAAGCGCAACGAAAACTTCAGGCGGCGGCTGACTTGAAGGCGGCGCAAGAGCGGGCCCGGCTGGAGAAGGAAGCGGCGGCGTTGAAAACTCCAGAGTTGAAGGCGGCACGGTTGGAACAAGCGGCTATGGTAGTGGCGCCCACGGTATCGGTTGCGGCTCCGAAGTCGGAATTGCGGACCTCGAAGGCGTGGAAGGTGAAGAACATTGACGGGGATACGTTCTACCGGGCGTTGGCGACCCGGCCCGACTTGCGGGGCTATGTGAAGATTCTTGAAACAGGACTGGAGCGGGCGAAGGCGGCGAATCCGAGCGCGGAGATCCCAGGCGTAGTTTTCGAAGTCGTAGTCAGGTAACAAAAGAAGGAGGCGGGTCATGGCGGAGAATGAACAGGTTGCGGTGCGGGAAGTAGTCGGGGAATCCCTGACGCTCAAGCAGGTCACGGATCGCGTGAACCTTGTCCATGAGATACTTGGCAGGGTGATGAAGAAGGGGACGCACTACGGGACCGTTCCGGGGTGCGGCGTGAAGATGGTCCTCTTGAAGCCGGGTGCCGATGTGCTGGCAATGACCTTCCGGCTGGTTCCTCGGTTCGAGGTGACGACACAAGACCTCGGCGCGGGGCATAAGGAATACACCGTCACATGCTCGATGTACTCGCCAGAGGGCACACTGCTCGGCCAGGGTGTCGGGTCCGCGTCGAGCATGGAGAAGAAATACCGCTACCGGAAGAACGAGCAGGGCGTCCGTATCGAGAACGAGGATATTGCAGACGTGCAAAATACGGTGCTCAAGATTGCCAAGAAGCGGGCACATATTGACGCCACGCTCACAGTGACGGGGGCGGCGGACATCTTCACCCAAGACTTGATTGACGAGGACGAGCCGAAGAAGGAGCCGGTCAAGATGCCCACGGAAACGCCGGGACCAGCCGCGAGCCATGCTGCTGGAGGGGAGACTGCCGAGGTCGTACTTGAGGCTTGCCAGTCCAAGACCGGCAAGGGCGCAAAGGGCGAGTGGACCCGGTTCTACGCCAAGGCGGACGACGGCGAGTATTACTCGACCTTCGACACCAAAATCGGGACACGCATGACGGAACTGGCCGGCCAGCCCGCGAGTATCCTGTTCAAGACCGAGACGACCGCCAAGGGGACGAATCGGACCATCCTGGACATCCAGCCGGTAGTTGTGGCGGGGCAGGAACCACGCGAGCCGGGGGCGGAAGGGTAATCCTATGTCCAACACTGCTCCCCTGACGCAGTCTATGGACCAGAAACGGGCCGAACGGCTGAGGACCATACCCATCAGCAGGCGGGGGGTATTTGAGCGAGCCTATGCCGCCAAAGCTGCTCCCCGGAGCGCTATCAAGGCGTTTTGTCTGGAATGCCTCGGATTCGACGAGGCAGAGATACGGAATTGCACCGCTCCGGCGTGTCCGCTGTACGAATACCGGCCATATTGCCAGCATTAGAGCATCCGTGTACACGGGAAACAACCATGTTGTGTTTGTGGTGCAAGACGGAGTTCGAGCAGGGATCGAGGCCGGGCAAGCGGTTCTGCTCGGACCCGTGCCGGGTGAAGTGGAACAACGAGCGCAAACTGTCGGGGATACACCTTGCCCCGCCTGTCCTGCACGCGCTACAGGGGTACGCGGACGCGCACAAGATCGGGATTGACGCGATGGTAAATCAAATGCTGTGGCGCGTTCTGAACCCGGATGGGGAAAGCCTCTCTGATTCAGATATATTCGGTGTGGAGGAAGTGAAGTGACGCCGTATTACCAAGATGACGCGGTG